>JAODNB010000243.1 GCA_025464795.1 Frankiales bacterium | reverse complement strand
GCGGCGTCGACGTAGGCCTTCACCGCCGCGCTCTTCGCGAGCTTCTCGACCGAGGACCCCGACTGGGCGATGCCCTCGTCCTCCTTCATGCGGACGATCACGGCGGCCAGGGCTGCGGCGAGGGCGGTGCGTCCAGCCTCCCAGCCGAGCCGGCGCCCACGGACGGCGCGCTCGAGCTCACGGACCTGGTCGGGGTACACGCGCCACCGACGGGCTCCGTAGGAGTGGACCAACGGCTCGGAGGGGCGGACCACCTGAAGCCAGAGGGCCTTCTCCAGGACGAGGGCCAGTCGGGCATCACCCTTCAGCACTGCTGCCGGGTCCTCTGCGACGGTCACCTTCACCCTGGGGCAGAGGTCCTCGACGGTGCTCTGGGTGACCTTCACCTCCCCCAGCGCGGGCAGGACCTCCTGCACGTAGGACAGGAAGGACGTGTTCGGCCCGACGATGAGGACGCCGGTGGCGAGGCGCTGGCGGTGGGCGTAGAGCAGGTAGGCGGCGCGGTGCAGACCGACGGCCGTCTTGCCCGTCCCGGGTGCGCCCTGGACGGCGATGGTCTGCTCGATCCCGGCCCGGACGAGCTCGTCCTGCTCGGGCTGGATCGTGGCGACGATGTCGCGCATGGGTCCGGTACGGGGTCGCTCGATGTCCTCGACCAACAGCTGGCTCACGCCGGCCGGACGGTCGAGCCGGTCGTCCTCATACGCCGTCAGGACCCCGTCGCGGAAGCCGAAGCGGCGCCGCAGAAGGACCCCCAGCGGGGCCGCGGCAGACGCCCGGTAGAACGGCTCCGACACCGGGGCGCGCCAGTCGACGACCATCGGATCGCCCTCGGGACCGGTCACGTGACGACGTCCGATGTGGAAGACCTCGCCCTCCTGCACGTCGGCCGCGTAGTCGAGACGGCCGAAGAACAGCGGCGTGACGCCGTCGTCGAGGAGCTGGTCGTAGCGCCGCGCCATGGTCGCGGCGAGCGCCCGGGTGGTCAGCTCGTCGTTGCCCCACTGGGCCTGGTTGTCGAGCATCCAGGCCGTCGACTCGCGCATGCGCTTGAGGTCGGCCCGAGCCCGGATGAGGTGCTCCCTCTCCCGCGCGAGCACGTCCGTCACGGTCTGGGAGACTAGTCCGGTGACCCATCTGCTTGATCCCACCGCCGGCGCCGGCTCCTCCCGTGACGGGCTCGATGCCTGGCGAGACCTGCCCGCCGTGCAGCAGCCCAGCTACCCGGACCTGGCAGTGCTGAAGGACGTCATCGGCACGCTGACGACGGTGCCCCCGATCGTGCAGCCGCACGAGTGCGACATCCTCCGGACCCGGCTTGCAGCCGTTGCCCGCGGGGAGGCGTTCCTGCTCCAGGGCGGCGACTGCGCGGAGACCTTCGACGCCAACACGGCCGAGGGCATCCGCGGCAAGGTGCGGACGCTGCTGCAGATGGCCGTCGTGCTGACCTACGGAGCGAGCCTGCCGGTCGTCAAGGTGGGCCGGATGGCCGGGCAGTACGCGAAGCCGCGCAGCTCCGACGTCGAGGGCTCGACCGGTCTCCCGTCGTACCGGGGCGACGCCGTCAACGAGCTGCACGGGAACAGGACCCCGGACCCGCAGCGGCTCATCCGTGCCTACGCGAACAGCGCCGCCGCCCTGAACTTCATGCGTGCGATGGCCACGGACGGCAGTGCCGACCTCGAGAAGGTGCACGACTGGAACACGGCTTTCGTGGCGTCGAGCCCGTTGGGCCACCGCTACGAGGAGCTCGCCCAGGACATCGAGCGGGCGCTGGCCTTCATGCGGGCCTGTGGTCTCGACCTGTCGAGCATGCCGGCCACCCAGGGCGTCGAGCTGTACTCCAGCCACGAGGCCCTGCTCCTGGAGTACGAGCGGGCGCTGACGAGGTATGACGAGTCCGGCGAGCGGGCGTTCGCACTGAGCGGCCACCTCGTGTGGGTGGGGGAGCGCACCCGCGACCTCGACGGTGCGCACATCGACCTGCTCAGCCGGGTGGCCAACCCGATCGGGGTGAAGCTCGGTCCGACGACCACGCCCGAGGTGGCCCTGGCGCTGGCCGAGAAGCTCGATCCGCTGAGGGTTCCCGGACGGCTGACGATGATCACGCGCATGGGTGCCGGTCGGGTCCGTGAGGTGCTCCCCCCGATCGTTCGGCACGTCGAGGCCGCCCGGGGCAAGGGCAGCGTCATCTGGTGCTGCGACCCCATGCACGGCAACACGACGGAGACCGCGAACGGCTACAAGACGCGGCACTTCGACGACGTGATGAGCGAGGTACGGGGGTTCTTCGAGGTCCACGCCTCGCTCGGCACGCACCCCGGTGGCGTCCACGTGGAGCTGACCGGCGACGAGGTCACCGAGTGCACCGGAGGTGCCTACGAGCTGACCGCTGAGGACCTCGCGGGCCGCTACGAGACGGCCTGCGACCCCCGCCTCAACAACGGGCAGTCGCTCGAGCTGGCGTTCCTCGTCGCAGAGATGCTGCAGGCCGCGCGGGCTACGACGTCGCGTTGAACTCCGCGGACGCCTGGTTCTGGCCGTCGCTCGCCTGGACGGTGTGAGCGCCGGGGATCCCCTGGGTGTCGTGCGCCGTCACGGTGGTCGTGAAGCGACCCCGCTCGTCGACCTGGACGGTGGACTGCGAACCCGGTGCGCTCCCCACGGACTGGAGGTACTCGACCGTCACCATCGCGCCCGGCGTCCACCCTGTTCCGTTCACGACGATGTCGCTGTTGTTCGGCCCCGAGGACGGGGTGAGCAGCAGCGTGAGGGGCTCGGCGGTGATCGTCGGGGTGGCAGTAGCCGTCGTGGCGGTCGCAGTCGGGGCAACGGTCGGCGACGGGGTGATGGTGAAGACGTTCGGGGTCGGTGATAGCGAAGGGTCCAAGGTCGGGGCGATGGTGGCCGGAGGTCCCGCGGCCAGTGAGAGCCGCGGCGCCGGCGTCACGAGCGGCAGGGTGCTCGGGTCGGCTGCTCCGCTGCTGCCCCCGTTGCGGCTGGCGAGCACGCCGATCCCGACGCCGAGGCCGATCGCCGCCAGAACGCCGAGCAGCATGAGCGAGACCGAGAAGCGTCGGCGCGGCTCGTCCTCCCAGTCCTCGTCGTCGTAGACCTCCGGCTCAGGCTCTGCAGCGGGCAGCACCTGACGCGCCCGGACCTCCACGCGCGCGAGCAGGGCCTCCCGCTCGACGTCGGGGAGGGCCACGACGGTGAGGCCGGTAAGCAGGCGTCGGGCCCGCTCCATGGCGTCGACGGCGTCACCGCAGCGGGAGCAGCTCTGCACGTGCCGGCGGGTGGTCGCGTCGCGGGCCGCGAGCTGGCCCCCTTCGGCGAGCCGGGCGAGGGCACCGAGGTCGGCGGCGTGGTCGGCCAGCGACGGTGCGGTCCCACCGAGCAGGGTCGGGAGGAAGGCCAGCCGGGCGGCACCCACGACGTCCATGGCGGCGCCAGGCTCCAGGCCCAGGGCCGTGCCGACGGCGGTCGCGGGCAGGTCGTAGGAGTCGCGGAGCAACAAGGCCGCGCGCTCGCGCTCCGGACGCAGCTCGAGTGCCTCAGCGAGCCGGGTCTGGTTGTCGTCGCCCCCGAGGACTCCGCCGCCCACCGGCAGGTCGTCGTCGCCGCCGGACAGCTGGCGGCCGAGGGTGCGGGCCCGAGCGAACCACCACCCCACCGGGTCCCCGACGGCAGCTGGCTGACGGGCTGCGTCCACCAGGTCCAGGGCGCTCTGCTCGACCACCTCGACGGCCGCGTCAGGGCCGCAACCGAGGCGGCGCACAGCGTCGTGGACGCGGTCGGCGTGGACCCGCACCACACCCAGGACCTCGTCGGCGGTCAGCACGTGACTACCTTAGGCATCGTGCTCGTCGACCTGCGCAGTGACACCCTGACCCGCCCGACTCCTGGTATGCGAGCCGCCATGGCTGCCGCCGAGGTCGGGGACGACGTGTACGGCGAGGACCCCACCGTCAACGCCCTGGAGGAGCTCGTCGCGGGGCTGTTCGGGCACGAGGCCGGGGTCTTCGTGCCGAGCGGCACGATGGGCAACCAGATCTGCCTGCGACTGGTCGTGCCGCCCGCCGGTGAGCTGCTCTGCGACGCGGATGCGCACGTCGTGACGTACGAGCACGGGGGAGCCGCACAGCACGGCGGGATCCAGTCCCGGACGGTCGGCGGTGGTCTGCTCACCGCAGCCGCGGTCGCGGACCAGTTGCGTCCGGAGGGCTGGGGGACCGTGCCCACGGCGGCCGTGTCGGTGGAGCAGACCCACAACCGCTCCGGTGGGTTGGTCCACTCCCTCGCCGTCCTCGAGCAGCTGCGGGAGCTCACGACCCGCAACGGCGTGCTGCTGCACTGCGACGGCGCTCGCATCTGGAACGCGCACATCGCCTCGGGCGTGCCGCTCGCCACCTACGGCGGCCTGTTCGACTCCCTCAGCGTCTGCCTGTCGAAGGGCCTGGGCGCCCCCGTCGGCTCCGTCGTGGTTACCACCCAGGAGCGCGCAGCCGAGGCGAGGACCCTGCGCAAGCGGCTCGGCGGGGGGATGCGCCAGGCGGGCATCCTCGCTGCGGGCGGCCTCTACGCCCTGCAGCACCAGCTCGATCGCCTCGCGGAGGACCATGCGCGCGCGGCTCAGCTGGGTGCCGAGGTCGGCGTCACACCTGAGACCAACATCGTCAGCGTGACGGTGCCCGACGCCCGCGCCTATGCGGCAGCCGCGCGCGAGCAGGGCGTGCTCATCGGCGTCGTCGGCCCGACGAAGGCACGAGCCGTCGTGCACCTCGACGTCGACGACGCGGGCATCGAGCACGCCGCAAAGGTGATGGCGAGCCTGCTCTAGCTGACGAGCCTGCGACCGACCAACGGAGGCAGCTCCCGGCAGGCACGGGCGAGCTCGTCGAGATCGTCTCCGTAGAGCGCCTGCGGTCCGTCGCACAGCGCTGCCGTCGGGTCGGGGTGCACGTCCACGATGATCGCGTCCGCACCTGCTGCGATGGCCGCGCGTGACAGCGGGACGACGAGCTCTCGCTTCCCCCCGGAGTGCGACGGGTCGACGATGACCGGCAGGTGGCTGAGCGAGTGCATCATCGGCACGGCCGCGATGTCGAGGGTGTTGCGGGTCGCCGTCTCGTACGTCCGGATGCCGCGCTCGCAGAGCACGATGTCGAGGTTCCCTCGCTGCGCGATGTACTCCGCCGCCATCAGCCACTCCTCGTAGGTGGCCGTCATGCCGCGCTTCAGCATCACGGGCCTGCCTGCGGAGCCGACAGCCTGCAGGAGGGCGAAGTTCTGCATGTTGCGGGTGCCGACCTGGAGCATGTCGGCCCACTCCGCGACGAGCGCCACGTCGGCGGCGTCGACGACCTCGGTCACGACGGGCAGGCCGGTCTCCGCGCGGACGTCGGCGAGGATCCGCAGCCCCTTCTCGCCCAGTCCCTGGAAGGCGTACGGGGAGGTCCGTGGCTTGAACGCGCCGCCGCGCAGCAGGGTGGCTCCGGCGGCCTTGGCCATCAGTGCCGACTGCAACGTCTGCTCGGGGGTCTCGACCGCGCACGGACCGGCGATGAGGGTGAAGGTGTCCGGTCCGATCGGCACACCACCGACCGACACCGTGGTCGCCTCGGGGTGGTTCTCGCGGCTCACCAGCTTGTACGGCTTGGAGACCCGCACGACCTCTCCCACGCCGGGCATCGCCCGGAGGTTGAGCGTCTGGAACGCAGCGATGTCACCGACCAGGCCGACGATGGTCCGCTGGACCCCGCGGCTGACGAAAGCGGAACCGCCCGATGCCTCGACGCGGCTCACGACCGCGTCGACATCCTCCGGTGCGGCACCGGGCTTCATCACGACGACCATCTGGACTTCTCCTCACAACGCAAAGAGCCCCGGGCAGGGGCCCGGGGCTCGTACTGGTCAGGTGCGTCAGACGGCACCCGACCGGGAGTCCCGGTCGGGAAAGCCATACCAGCGCTGTGCCTGCATGCTGCGACGGTAGCAGGGCATCACACCTCCAGCTTGGCGACGACGGGTTCGGGGTGCGGGCCGATCTCGGTGATGAGCATCGCGGCCAGGACGAGTGCTGCACCCGCGAGCGTCTTCGGTCCCAGGGCCTCACCTGCGAGGGCGACCGCGAACAGCCCGCTGAAGACAGGCTCCATCGTCATGATGACGGCGGCGCGCGTGGGCGCGAGGTGTGCTTGGGCCCAGGTCTGCACGACGAACGCGAGAGCTGTCGCGGCGAGGGCCGTCAAGGCGAGCGCACCCCAGACCGAGGCGTCGGGGGGAGCCGCGAGACCGCCCGGCACGGCCACGACCGCGCACAGCAGCGTGGTCGTGAGGAGCTGCACGACCGCCAGTCCGAACGCGTCGTGCGAGCTCGCCCACCGCCCGAGACCGACGATGTGGAAGGTGAAGGCGACGGCGCAGCCCAGGGTGAGCAGCTCTCCGGTCCCGATCGAGAACCCGTGCAGCGAGAGCAGTGCCAGGCCGGCCGTGGCCAGCAGGACCGCGAGCCAGGCGGTCCGGCCGGGAGGCCTCCGCAGCAGCACGGCGGCACCGATCGGGGTGAGCGCCACGTACAGGCCGGTGATGAAGCCACTGATCGCGGGGGACGTGCGCTCCAGGCCCAGCGTCTGCAGCAGGTACCCGGCCGCGAGCGCCAGCCCGAGGAGCACGCCCGCCCGACGTCCGGGGCGTCCGAGCCGCGCGACGGACCGAGGGCGGATCAGCAGCATCGCCAGCGAGGCGAGTGCGAACCGCCAGGTGAGGAAGTCCGTCACCGGCATCTTCTCGACCGCGTCCTTGACGACGACGAACGTCGAGCCCCAGATCGCCGTCACACCGATCAGCGCCAGGGTGGGTGCCTGCCGCGTCACGACGCCAGGCGGTTGTCGAGCCGATCGCCGAGGGCCCGCTCGAGGACCGCCACCACGTAGGCGTCGTGGTTCAGCGGACGGGTGGCCCCGTCCCCCGGCCACCCGAAGGTGATCTCTTCCCCGTTGACGGCGGTGAGGGCCAGGGTGCGCCGGCCAGGGCTGTACCAGCGGCCGCGGGTGAGGGCCGCGCCTTGCACGTTGCGCAGCCAGATGAGGCGGTTCCCGTGGCTCTGGGCTGCGATCTCCTCGGGTCCCTTGTCACTGAGGGAGTCCCCTGACACCGCTTTCATGAGGGCCTCGGCGTTGCGTGCGCCGTCGAGCGCGCCGAGCAGGGCTGCGCTCAGGCCGGTGGCGGCGCGGACGAGGGCGTCATCGAAGACGTACAGCTCGTTGCCGCCCTTCCCCGTCAGCTGCAGCACGCCCAACAACGCACTCATGCGTCGCGAAGGGAGCAGAGGAGCTCGATGTCGCGGCGGTGGCTGGCGGCGTCGCCGGGCGTCTCCACGACGACAGGGACGTCACGGGTGGCCGGGTGGCGGAACAGCTCGACGAAGGGGTCCTTGCCGATCCGGCCCATGCCTATCGCCTCGTGCCGATCACGGCAGGACCCGAGCGGGTCCTTGCTGTCGTTCGCGTGCACGAGCCCGAGACGACCGCGACCGACCGCCCGGACCAGCGCGTCGAGGGTCTTCTTCATGCCACCCGGGGCGGCGAGGTCATGGCCGGCAGCGAAGGCGTGGCAGGTGTCGAGGCAGACCCCGAGCATCGGATGATGATCGAGCTGGTCGAAGTAGGGCCCGAGGTCCTGCACGGTCGCGGCCAGCGCTTGTCCGCTCCCGCAGGTCGGTTCGATGAGCAGCCGTGGACCGTCCGCCGGCAGGGAGTCGAGGACGGGAAGCAGGTGCTCGCGCAGCTGCTGCATCGCCTCGTCCCGGTGGGCGTCGGCGACCGCACTGCCCGCGTGCACGATGACCCCTCGAGCGCCGATCGCGTTGCCGCGCAGCATCGCGTGGGCGACCGCGTCGACGGACTTCCTCAGGGTCGCCTCGGTGGGCGAGCCGAAGTTCACCAGGTACGGCGCGTGCACGAACACCGGCGTCGATCGCTGCGCGCACAGGCCGCGGAACTCCTCGTCCTTCGCCGGGTCGCCGACTGACGGCGCCCAGCCCCGAGGGTTGGAGACGAAGACCTGGACCGCGGCGGCACCGATCTCCTGCGCGTAGCCGAGTGCCTTGACCAGTCCGCCCGAGACCGGGATGTGAGAGCCCACCGGAGAGGGCTTGCGGGGAGGCACGAGGGCAAGGGTGACAGATCCGGACGAGGTGTCCGCAACCAGGTCGGGCACGCCGCCTGATCAGATCACGTAGTAGTCGACCTCGGAGCCGCGCTTGACCTTCTTGCCGTGCCCGGGGTTGGTGCTGACGACGACGCTCCCAGTCCCACCCGGGATGTCGAACCGCCTGGGGTTGAGGCCGGCCTGGCGCAGCTTGCCGTCAGCGGTCGCTGGGCTGTCGCCGCGCACGTCGGGTACCTCGACGACGTCGGGGCCCTTGCTCACCGTCAGCGTGATCAGCGACCCCTTGGCGGCGGTTCCGCCCTTCGGGTTCTGGTCGATGACCTGGTCCTTCTTGAACTGGTCGCTGAACGCGTACCCGACGTGGGTCTTGAAGCCGAGCCCCTTCAGCTGCTGATCCGCGTCGTTGAGGCTCTTGCCCGTGACGTCGGGGATGGCGACCGGTTCCGGGCCCTGGGACACGTACAGCTTCACCGCCGTCCCTGGCTTGAGCCTCTCACCGGCCGGCGGGATCGTCCGGGTCACCGCTCCCCTCGAGATCGATCCGCTGTACTCCGGCGTCACCGTGTCGTTGACGACCAGGCCGACGGCCTTCAGCGCGGCGACCGCAGCCGACTGGCTCTTGCCCGTCAGCGCCGGGACCGTCCGTCGGTCGGGGCCCTTGGAGACGTTCAGCGTGATCGTCCCGCCCTTGCGGATCCGCTTGCCCACGCCGGGCCGCTGGTGGAGCACCTCGCCCTTGGGGACGGTCTCGTCGAAGCCGTCCGGGCCGCGCTTCACCGTGAACCCGGCCTTGTCGAGCTTCACCTGCGCGGCTGCGTAGGACAGGCCGAGAGCCGAGGGGGCCTTGGTGTAGCGGTAGCTGCCCAGGTAGTAGCTGCCCCCGAAGGCGAGCATCGCCAGGACGAGCACCACCGCCAGCGCGATGAGCCCAGGACGGCGCTTGCGGGTCCGGGGCTCACGCGCCGGCTTCGGCGCGACGGTCGGCGGCACAACGAGCGGGATCGCGAGGGTCTGGTGCTTCGTCGCGTCGAGGGGGAGCGCGACCGTGGCGCTGCCGCCCGTGGCCGCCAACAGCTCGTCCAGGAACTCGTTCGCGTCCGCAGGTCGGAGCGCGGGGTCGCGCCGGGTCGCGCGCACGACGAGAGCGTCGAGTGCAGCGGGGATGCCGTCCACGGCCGTGGACGGCGGCGGGATGTCCTCGTGCACGTGCTTGTACGCGACAGACATGGGCGACTCGGCGCTGTAGGGCGGACTGCCTGTGAGCAGCTCCCACAGCAGCACTCCGGCGGCGTACACGTCGGTGCGTGCGGTAGCCGTACCGGACTCGACCTGCTCCGGGGCGAGGTAGGCGACGGTGCCGATCAGCAGGCCGGTGGTCTGGGTCATGGTGCTGGTCTCGACCGCGCGCGCGAGCCCGAAGTCCGCCACCTTGACGCGGCCGTCGTCAGCGAGCAGGACGTTCTCGGGCTTCACGTCCCGGTGCACCAGCCCCGCGGAGTGCGCCGCGCCGAGAGCCCGCAGGACGGGCTCCATCAGCGAGGCGGCGCGGGCAGGCGAAAGGGCGCCCCGCTCGAGCAGCAGCTGCCGCAGGTTGATCCCGCGGACGTGCTCCATGACGAGGTAGGCGAGGCCGGTGTCCCGGTCCTTGCCCGTGTCGTGGATGGCGACGACCTCGGGCGTGGACAGCTTTGCCGAGGACTGCGCCTCGCGGGTGAAGCGTCGTACGAAGTCGGGGTCCTCGGCGAGGGCGCGGTGCATCACCTTCACCGCGACGCTGCGGTCCAGGCGGGTGTCGGTCGCCTGGTAGACGGTCGCCATGCCCCCACGGGCGATCACGGAGTCCAGGCGGTACCGGTCGTCCAGGAGGTGCCCGACGAGCGGGGTGGCGTCTCCTGTTCTCTGCTCCATCGCGCTAGGAGTCTAGTTCGCGTCGGACAGCAGGCCCCTGAGGCGCGCCTGCTACTGGAAGCGCTTCTGCAGCATCCCGATGCTCCGCACGTAGGCCTTGGTCTGGGGGAGCACACCGATCCGGCGGACCGAACCGAGTCCCTGGTAGTAGCCGGCCATCGCCTTCGCCTGGGTGCCGGTGGCGTCGAGCAGGTCCCTCAGCAGGGTGACGCCGGCCTCGATGTTGTCGGAGGCCTTCAGCAGGTCGTACCTGCGGCCGTGCATCCGAGCGAGGCTGCGCCCGGTGCTGGGCAGGACCTGCATCACGCCGATCGCGTCGACGGGGGAGACGACGCGCTGCTGGAAGCCGCTCTCCTGGTAGGCGAGTGCCAGGGCGAAGGCCGGGGGCACACCGTGCCGGCGGGCGCTCGCCGTCACCATCGCTCGGACCGTCGCCTTGCTCGGGAGGTGCGTGGCCCGCAGCCTGGCCCGGTGCTGCGCCGCGCTGCGCTGGACGGTGCCGGAGATGGGCCTGCCTGCGTTGGTGGCCGTGCTGTGGGTTGTCGTGGTGGTGGCGTAGATCAGGTGCTGGCCGACGAACACCGTGCTCGTGCGCAACCGGTTGATCTTCGTGAGCCCCGCGTTGGTCGTGTGGAACCGGCGGGCCAGCCGCGTGAGGTTGTCGCCGGACCGCACCGTGTAGACGTGCTTCACGGTGCGCGAGGCCCGTGGACGTGAGGCAACGGTGGGGGTGGCGTTGCCGGGGATCCGCAGCAGCTCCCCTGCGTAGATCTTCGTTCCGCGCAGGTGGTTGGCCTTCTGCAGCGCGGCGACGGTCGTGTGGTGGCGGCGGGCGAGGGCGCTGAGCGTGTCGCCGGACTTCAGGTGGATGACGCTCGGCGCACCGGCGGTGACCACGGCGGTCAGGAGCACGAGCAGTCCGACGGTGCGGGCACCGGAATGCCAGGCGTACTGCTTCCAGGCGCGGTGAGACATGGCTGGTCCTTGATCGATGGATCCCCGTTGTCGACATTACGACTGTTGAGGCTGGTGTGGCAACTGGGGCCGGTGTGACAGGTGGGACGAAGGCTCCCGGGGGATCTCTCGGGGGATAGGGTGGGGGCGTCAGACCGGGGAGCTCGTCGGGGAGCTGAGAGGGCCTGCTCAGAGATGACGGCAGGCCGACCCGCACCACCCGATCCGGGTCATGCCGGCGTGGGGAGCTGCTCGTGTTGGAGATCGCGGGACGGTCGTTCTCGAGCCGTCTGCTCCTGGGGACCGGCAAGTTCCGGTCGCACCAGGTCATGCGCGACGCGCTGGTCGCGAGCGGAGCGGACATCGTCACCGTGGCCCTTCGCCGCGTCGACCTGACGAAGGCAGGGGAGGGCGACGTCCTCGACTTCGTCCCGCCGGGTATGACGCTGCTGCCGAACACCTCCGGTGCCGTTGACGCCGACGAGGCCGTCCGCCTCGCGCGGCTGGGTCGCGCCGCCACGGGAGCCGACCTCGTCAAGCTCGAGGTCACCCCTGATCCCCGGACGCTCGCACCTGACCCCATCCACACGCTGCGAGCGGCGTCGCAGCTGGTCGCGGAGGGGTTCACCGTGCTGCCGTACTGCTCGGCCGACCCGATCCTGTGCCGGCACCTGGAGGAGGCGGGCTGCGCGACCGTGATGCCCCTCGGGGCCTGGATCGGCAGCAACCGGGGGCTGCGGACTCGCGACGCCCTCGAGGTGATCGTGTCTCAAGCGGGCGTACCGGTCGTCGTCGATGCCGGTCTCGGGGTCCCGTCCGATGCCGCTGAGGCGATGGAGATCGGGGCCTCGGCCGTCCTGGTCAACACCGCGATCGCGGTCGCCCAGGACCCGGTGCGCATGGCGCGGGCGTTCGCGCTGGCCACGGAGGCCGGCCGTCTGGGGTTCCTGGCAGGTCGCGGCGCTGTGCTCGAGACCGCCGAGGCCTCGTCCCCCCTGACCGGGTTCCTCCAGTGAGCCAACCGCCCGGGCGGTTCGCGCAGCACCTCGCCACGGAAGCGTGGCTGGTGCCCGAGATCGACGCGCTCCTCGCCCCGGGCGTCGACCTCGAGGAGCTGGCCCAGCGCGCCCGCGAGGTGACCCTGCAGCGGTTCGGCCGAGCGGTGCGGCTGTTCGCTCCGCTGTACGTCAGCAACGCCTGCCTCTCGTCGTGCACCTACTGCGGGTTCTCGAAGGGGCTCGACGTCGCGCGCAAGACGCTCACTGTGGACGAGGTCGTCGCGGAGGCGCGATCCCTTGTGCAGAAGGGGTTCCGGCACCTGCTGCTCGTCAGCGGCGAGCACCGGGTCGAGGTCTCGGCCGACTACCTCATGGCGTGCGTGGAGGCGCTCCGGCCAGTGGTCCCGTCGCTGTCGATCGAGACGCAGACCTGGTCGGACGACACCTACGCGCGGCTCGTCGAGGCCGGTCTCGAAGGCGTCGTGCACTACCAGGAGACCTACGACCGCGTGCGCTACGGGGAGGTGCACACCGCCGGGTGGAAGCGCGACTACGACCGCCGGCTCGCGTCCACCGAGCGGGCTGCCGAGGCAGGAGTGCGGCGGCTCGGCATCGGGGCGCTGCTCGGGCTGTCGAACGACTGGCGCGCGGATGTCCGGACCGTCGCTGAGCACGCGGCCTGGCTGCAGCGGACGTACTGGCGGACGGAGGTCACGGTGTCCCTGCCGAGGATCAAGCCGTCCGCCTCCGGCTTCCAGCCGCTCGTGCCTGTGACGGACGCGGAGTACGTCCAGGCCATCGCTGCCCTTCGGGTGGTGGCGCCCGAGGTGGGCATCGTGCTGTCGACCCGCGAGCCCGCGGCGTTACGGGACGGGCTGGTGCGCATCGCCGTGACCACCATGAGCGCCGGGTCATCCACGGAGCCAGGGGGCTACCTCGCGCCGGGTGAGGCCCAGGAGCAGTTCGCGATCAGCGACGAGCGCTCGCCGGCCGAGGTCGCAGCGATGCTCGAGGCCGCCGGCTACGAACCCGTCTGGAAGGACGCCTTCGCCCTCAAGTGACGAGGCGGCGCTTCTCGGGCTCCGACGTGCGCTGACCCATCGACTCAGGGGATCTTGGTGGCGAGGTAGGCCTTGACGGCGACCTTGGCCTCGGCGATGAGGGCGGGGTCGCCGTCGCGGTCGCGGCGGAAGGCCAGCGCGAGGATCGCGTCACCGACCTCCACGGCGAGCCGGGTCGCGTCCTCCGTCAGGTCGAGATCGGCGAACAGCGCGCCGAGGGCTCGTGCGACGACGGCGTTGTTGTCGTCCTGGGGGTCCAGGACGTGCACGCTGACCGGTCCCCCGAAGGACAGGGTCAGGAAGCCGGGCTCGGCGCGGCTGAACTCCACGTAGGCGTCGATGACCGCGTCGACCGTCTGCTGCCAGTCGAGGTTGTCGACGCCGGCGAGCAGGGCGCTGAAGCGCTGGAAGGACCGGCGCGCCAGCGCCTCGACGACGGCGTGCTTGTCCGGGAAGAACTGGTAGAGGGACCCCACCGAGACCCCCGCACGGCGTGCGATCCCGCTGGTCGTCAGCCCCTCGGGCCCCACGTCGTCGAGCAGACCGGCCGCCGCGTCCAGCATCGCCTCCACCCGAAGGGCGCTCCGGCGCTGCACGGGAGCACGCCGCGCAGCCGACACCAGAGGTCGCGTCATGAGCGCCTCCCTTGACCCTCGGCTGCAGAACGTGAACGATCCTCACATCACGTCGAGCTGCTGTCGAGGAGCAACCCAGTGCTGAGTGCGCGCGACCGCCTGCTCGCTGCGCTGTTCGCGTTCCAGCTCGGGGTCGCTGCCGTGCTCGGGATCTACGTCGTGGGCGCGCTCGATGACGACAACAAGCGGCCGGTGACGCTGCAGCAGGGCCCGGCCGCCCTGCCCACCGGCGGCAGCGTCCCCTCGGCGGGCGCGTCCCCGGTCGCCACCTCAGGAGCCGCTCCGGTGGCGGGCAGTGGTGGCAAGACCGTGACGACAGTCACGGGTGGGGGCCCGGGGACGGACGCCACCACGGTCGGAGGCGTCGGCACCAAGCCCCTCGCCGCAGGTGCGCCCATCAAGATCGGGGGCGTCGTCAGCCAGACCGGCGCCATCAACTTCGCCTCGAGCGCGCAGGCCACCAAGGCGTACTTCGACCGCGTCAACGCCCACGGGGGCGTCAACGGGCACAAGATCGTGCTGGACCTGCGCGATGACCAGCTCGACTCCTCCCGCGGCAAGCAGCAGGCGCAGCAGCTCCTCGCCGAGGGCGTCTTCGCCTTCGTCGGTTGGAACGCCCCCAACAGCGAGAGCGACATCACGAAGTTCCTGGAGCAGAACAAGCTCCCGCTCATCGGCGCCTACGGCACCCAGGCGGAGTACCACTCGACATACGCCTACGCGTTCAGCGCCAGCTACGGCCACTACGGCTTCGAGATGGGGCAGTACCTCGCCGAGCAGGGCGTGAAGAAGCCCGGCCTGGTCTACCTGAACAACAACAACGCCGATGCCGACAAGAAGCTCGTCGCCGCCTTCAAGGCAGGCTTCAAGAGCAAGGGCGTGACCCTCAGCGACAACGACGTGGTCTCCGCCGACGTGACCAAGCCGTCCTACGACGACGTCGTGACGCAGTTCCGTCTCGACAACGTCGACGGCTTCGCCAGCCTGCTCGACCAGACGGCCTACAACCGCCTCATCCAGGCCCAGGACCGAGCGGCGTACCACCCGAAGCACGCCGCCGACTCGCTGTTCCTGGACCCCTCCGTCAAGCAGTCCTCGACCACCAACGGGACCTTCGTCGCGACCGACTACGACTTCATCGACGGGGGTGGCGCGGCCATCCAGGACTACGTCTCGACGACGAAGGCGGCGTACGGGTCGAAGGCGCAGATCAACTACTTCGGGGAGCAGGGCTGGGTCGACGCTGCGGTGTTCGTCGAAGCGGTGAAGGCGCTCGGCAGCAGCATCACGCGCGCGAACCTGCTGGCCGTCATGGACAAGCTGAACGGCAAGGGCGGCTTCGGCTTCACCAGCGATCTCACGTTCGGCTCAGGGGTCCGTGACATCAACCGCTGCATCAAGTTCGGCAAGGTCGTCAACCTCAAGGTCGCGCGCGTGACCGACTGGCGCTGCGACGGGCAGCCGTTCTGATGGCACAGCTCTC
>JAODNB010000240.1 GCA_025464795.1 Frankiales bacterium | reverse complement strand
GCCGGCTGGCGGGAATGCTGGCCCGCAAGGGCTACGGCGGCGGCTTGGCCTTCCGGATCGTCAAGGAGGAGCTCGAGCGGGAGGGCGAAGAGGTCGCGGAACTCGACACCGACGGCCTGGCCGGACTTGAGTAGTGGCAGGCTGAGGCCATGCCCACGGACCCGTCCTCTCCCCGCTTGAAGCTCGGTGGCCAGAACCTGTCCGTGGTGGGTCGGTCCCGCATCTACGTCTGCGGTGTGACGCCCTACGACGTGACGCACCTGGGCCACGCCGCCACCTTCGTCTGGGTCGATGCCGTCGACAGGGTGCTGCGGCGGCTCGGCGTGCAGGTCGAGGTCTGCCGCAACGTCACCGACGTCGACGACGTGCTGTTCGATGCGGCCGCCCGTGCCGGCGCGCACTACGACCGGTTCGCGGCGGTGCAGCAGTTCCGGTTCGAGCAGGACATGGATGCCCTGAGCGTGCGACGTCCGGCTCACGAGCCGCGCGCGCACAGCTTCATCCTGCCCGTCATCGAGCTCGCTCAGTCCCTGCTGGACAACGGGTCGGCGTACGTCAGCGACGGCAGCGTCTACCTTCCCGGAGAGCCCGTGGCCCACGCGCACGGCCTGGACCGCGCGACCGCCGAGCAGCTGCTGCGCGAGAACGGTGGGCGCGTCGATGACCCAGCGAAGCGCGATCCGCTCGACCAGGCGGTCTGGCAGCGGTCTGGCGCCGACGAGCCGGCCTGGCCCAGCCCTTGGGGTCCGGGTCGCCCTGGCTGGCACGCGGAGTGCACGGCGATGTCGCTGAGCACCTACGGCTCCACCCTCGACCTGCACGCCGGCGGGGCTGATCTGACGTTCCCGCACCACGCCTTCGAGACCGCGCAGGCCGAGGCCGCCACCGGTGTCACGCCGTTCGCACGGGCCTGGATGCACGTCGGCACGGTGCGCCTCAAGGGCGAGAAGATGGCCAAGTCGACGGGCAACCTGGTCTTCGTGTCCGACCTCATCGCACAGAGCACGGGGGCCGTCGTGCGCACGCTGCTCCTGGACCGTCGCTACGACGAGCCCTGGGACCACACGGATGAGGCCCTGGACCGCGCGGCCGCCAGGCTCGACGCCCTCCACACGGCGGCAGGTCGTCCGGGCACGGACGAGACGGCCCGGCGCCAGGTGCTCGCTGCGCTCACCGACGACATGGACGTCCCGAGGGCGCTCGACCTCGCGATCGAGGAGGGCGGTCAGGCCGCTCGCGACCTGGTGACCGTGCTGGCGCTCTGATCCGTTACGCGCAGTCGGTGGCAGAGCTCGTGGTGGTTCCCGTTGCGCTGTTGAAGACGAGCCACGTGGAGATGCTGCCCGACTTGGTGCACACGAGGTAGTCCGTGCCCACGACCTTGGCGTGGGCGGTGACGTCGTCGCTGGCCTTGAAGCCCTCGCTGCTGAGCGCGGTGAGGTCCGTGGTGTAGCCGCCGCTGTGGTTCACGCTCCACGCCTCCTCGGCGGTCTGGACCGAGTGCAGGTCAGCTGCCATCTGAGCCTTGTAGCCCTTGGCCCGCTGGCCGTAGAACACCGGCAGCGCGATGGCGGCCAGGATGCTGATGATCGTGATCACCACGAGGAGCTCCACGAGGGTGAAGCCCGCTTCATCGGTGCGCGTCGTCGTCTTCGTCATGCGGCCAGAATGTCCACTCCGTCCCTTGCCCCGCTTGACACCGATGTGCCATTTTCGCGGCTACCCGGAGTGACGGGGCCAGGTGGCGCAGTGACGGAGCCCGTAGCCTGGTCCTCGTGACTTCGAGGACCTACGAGGTGCGCACGTTCGGGTGCCAGATGAACGTCCACGACAGCGAGCGCATCAGCGGCCTGCTCGACGAGGCCGGTTACCTCCCGGTCGAGGCTGGTGCCACGCCGGACCTGGTCGTGTTCAACACCTGCGCCGTGCGCGAGAACGCCGACAACAAGCTGTACGGGAACCTCGGCCACCTCAAGCCCGTGAAGGACGCGAACCCGGGCATGCAGATCGCCGTCGGCGGCTGCCTCGCGCAGAAGGACCAGGGCCTCATCGTGGCCAAGGCGCCGTACGTCGATGTCGTCTTCGGAACGCACAACGTCGGCTCGCTACCGGTCCTGCTGGAGCGCGCCCGGGTCGAGAACGAGGCGCAGGTCGAGCTGCTCGAGTCCCTCGAGGTCTTTCCCAGCACGCTGCCCGCCCGCCGGGAGTCGACCTACTCCGCATGGGTCAGCATCAGCGTCGGCTGCGACAACACCTGCACCTTCTGCATCGTGCCGTCGCTCAGAGGCAAGGAGGAGGACCGGCGCCCGGGTGACGTCCTGGCCGAGGTCGAGGTGCTCGTGGCGCAGGGCGTTCTCGAGGTCACCCTGCTCGGCCAGAACGTCAACTCGTACGGGCGGTCGTTCGGCGACCGGGAGGCGTTCGGCAAGCTGCTCCGCGCAGCAGGCAGGACAGGGCTGGAGCGGATCCGCTTCACGAGCCCGCACCCGCGCGACTTCACCGACGACGTCATCACCGCGATGGCCGAGACACCGGCGGTGTGCCCGTCGCTGCACATGCCGCTGCAGTCAGGTAGCGACGACGTCCTGAGGCGGATGCGCAGGTCCTACCGCTCCGAGCGCTTCCTCGGCATCCTCGACCGAGTCCGCGCGCAGATCCCCGACGCAGCGATCACGACGGACATCATCGTGGGCTTCCCGGGCGAGACCGACGAGGACTTCCAGCGAACCCTGGACGTCGTCGCTGCCTCCCGCTTCGCTGGCGCCTTCACGTTCCAGTACTCCACCCGCCCGGGCACGCCTGCTGCCGACTACCCGGACCAGGTGCCGCCCGCGGTGGTCGCGGAGCGCTACCAGCGCCTGGTCGCGTTGCAGGAGCAGATCTCGTACGAGCAGATGCAGGGACTGGTTGGCCGTACGGTCGAGGTCCTGCTCAGCCAGGGCGAGGGGCGCAAGGACGGGCCGGACCAGATGACCGGACGTGCGCGTGACAACCGCCTCGTGCACCTGCCTCGGATCGACGGCGCCCGCCCCGGAGATGTCGTGACGGTGGAGGTGACCGGCGCCGCGCCGCACTACCTGAGGGCCCTGCAAGGACCTGTCAGGCGCACGCGCGCCGGTGACGCCTGGGAGGCGGGTACGCGGCCCAGCACGCCTGGCGTGAACCTCGGCATGCCGCGCATCGGCGCACCTGCGTGAGCGAGGGGAACGAGCAGCGCTGGACCGATCGTCTGCACCTCCGGCGGCCTGCCGCCGCCGACATCGAGGCTCTCGTCGGTCCGGACCAGGCTGCTGCCTGCGCCCGGGACTGGGCGTCGGACGGACTCGGCTACTGGGCGGTCGAGCGCAACGGCCAGCTGATCGGCGTCTGCGGTCTGAGGTTCCTGACGTTCCACCTGCGCGACACCTGGGACCTGCACGCCACGTTCGTGCAGCACGCCTGGGGCCGCGGCTACGCCCTCGAGGTCGTGGAGGAGGCGCTCGTCGTCGCGAAGGAGCAGTCAGCCAACCTTCCCGTCGTCGCCCGTACTCGGCCGGACGACGCCCACGGGTTCGGTCTCGCCGAACGGGCGGGTCTGATCCGCCGCAAGGACCTCGACCGCGACGACCTCCAGGTCCACTGCTCCCACTGGTGACCCACTGACAATGGTCAGTCCTCGAACACCTGCTGCCGCTCGGCGCCGGTGTCGAAGAACGCGTCCAGGTACTCGTCCGGCTCGAGCGGGCTCGACCGCATCAGCGAGAAGACCTCGGTGCCCTGCTGCGGCCCCTCGTACAGCTGGTAGGCCTGGGCGATCTCGAGGTACTCGTCCTCGTCGCCTGCGTAGTCCAGGGCCTCCGCCTCGGCGAGAGCGATGGCCTCCTCCACCGAGGTCGCCTGCCAGAGGGTGATGCGCTCCTCGTACAGCTGGTCCTCGGGGGTGTCAGCGTGCTCCTCGACGGTCCAGGCCGAGCGGAACACGCAGCGAACGGCGTACCACGAAGGATCCATGCCAGGAGCCTCCCGCACGCAGGTGGGACTTGTCAGCGCCTGAGCAGTCGGGGTGTGCTCAGGACCCCCACGCCGGCCAGGCCGATCAGCGCCCCAGCCACCATCGCGAGGGGCAGGGGCACCGTGTCTGACGACGTCTTCTTCGCCGCAGGTGGTGATGTCGCCGGCACGGGCGCGGAGACCAGCGTCGGGAGGGGAGTGGGGACGCTCGCGGCGGTGGTGGGGCTCGCGGTCGGGGCGGGCGCGACGACCTTCTTCGGCGTTGCCGTCGTGGTCACCGGCTTGGGAGCCGGCGAGCTCGTGTGCGGGCGTACCACGGGGGCCGGTTGCCGGCTCGGGGTGGGCGCCGGGCCTGAGGCCCGCACGCCGAGGGCCGCTCGGGCGTCCACAAGGCCCGATCCGGCGCCGGCGAGCGGATGTGCGGTCGCCTCGATCCGGTTGATCACGCTCGTGCGGCTGCGGCCAGGGGTCTGCCCGAGCAGCAGCGCGGCGAGCCCCGCGACGTGGGGCGCCGCCATGGAGGTGCCGGCGGCCACCGCGTACTGCCCACCGGGGTACAGGGACGTGATGCAGATGCTCTGGGTGCAGGTGTCCCCACTGGTCGGTTCGCCACCCGGGGCGGCGACGGAGACGCCGGCGCCGTGCTGGCTGTAGGACGCGAGGTGCCCGTTGGGGCCGGTCGCGGCGACGACGAGGGCATCTGAGCCGTAGGACTGCGACGTCTGATCACCGGCGTTGCCCGCGGAGAAGACCACCACCGCTCCCGCCGCTGCGGCGTCGTGCACGGCGGTCGGGATGGCGCTGCCCGACCCGAGCAGCGACACGTCCGGCCCGAGCGACAGGTTGAGAACCTCCGCCCCGTGGGCGACGGCGTAGCGGATGCCCGCCGCGACGTCCCCTGGCGTCCCCGTGCACTCGCCCTTGGGGTCGGCGGTGAGCACCTGGACCGGAAGGATGATCGCCTTGCGAGCCACTCCGAACGAGCTCGACCCGACCGTCCCCGCGACGTGCGTCCCATGCGTGCAGGCGTCTCTGGTCTGCCCGGCCTTGCACGCACCCCCGACGCAGCTGACAGCTCCTCGGGCGCGGCCCTCGAAGTCCGGGTGGGTGGTGTCCACCCAGCTGTCGAGCACGGCGACCGTGACCCCGGCACCGTCACGGCCGGCGGCCTCAGCGGCGTACAGGTGGATCTGTGACCCGTGCCACGTGACGTCCTGCGTGCGCCCGGCGGCCTTCGCTGTGGGTGCCAGAGCGAGTCCTACCAAGAGCACGGCGGGGGCGGCAAGCCGGAAGGACCTCACCCCTCCACGTTAGGGGGCGTTCATTCCGAGATCACGTGAATCGCGGCTTCTTCGGGGGACTTCCCGTCGGGCAGGTCGCTGGGGTACGGGGTCACCTCAGGCACCTCTCGGGCCAGCCGGCCCGCCAACGACTCGCCCTCGGCCTGCTCAGCAGGGGTGGTCCCGAACCCCTCGACCGCCAAGGGGTAGTCGTGGGGTGGTTCGGTGATCCCCTCGTCCTGGCCGGTCGCCGCCTGCTCGGGCGTCTGCTCCTCCAGGTCCGGGATCCCCTCGGCCGCGTAGCGGTTGGGCGTCTCAGGCGTGCGGCTCATCAGAGTGCCTTCAGCGGCGTGGTGATCGGCGTCGTCAGGTCGAGCACCTTCTCCTGGGCGGCGTCCTTCGCCTTGCCCTCGAGGTCGACGGCCTTGTCCTTGACGACCTCGGCGACGTGCTGGACCTCAGGGCGCTTCCGGGTCCGGTCAGCCAGCGCGACGATCTGCTCGTACCTCTCTCGTCCCGCCTGGGCGCCGAGCACGTAGCCGGCACCGAAGCCGACGAGCAGTGAAACCTTCTTCATCGCAGTCCTCCAGAGTTGGTCGTGACAGAGCCCTACCCCCTTTGGCGGCGGCGCTACCCGAGGCTTGCGCTATCGTCTTCAGGCCGGTCGAACCGGCGATTCCCCCATAGCTCAATTGGCAGAGCGTTCGACTGTTAATCGGAATGTTCCTGGTTCGAGTCCAGGTGGGGGAGC
>JAODNB010000232.1 GCA_025464795.1 Frankiales bacterium | reverse complement strand
TCCTCGCCCAGCGGCGCAAGGCTCTCGAGAACCAGGGCGGTACCGCGCGAGCCGGGTGCCTGGGCGGCGTCCTCGACCTCTTCGACGCCCGGTGTCCCTGGGTCCTGACCGAGGGGCAGACACAGATCGGCAAGCTCCTGCACACCGAGCTGTCGCGACCGCACCCGATGCACCGCCTCCTCCAGGGCGAGGTCGGCAGCGGCAAGACGGTCGTCGCCCTCCGCGCGATGCTCAACGTCGTCGACTCCGGCGGCCAGGCGGCGCTGCTCGCACCGACGGAGGTCCTCGCGCAACAGCACGCCCGGTCTTTGGGCCTGCTGCTCGGCGACCTTGCGACCGCGGGCGAGCTCGGCAGCCCCGAGGTCGCCACCCGGATCAGCCTGCTCACCGGATCGGTGCAGGGAGCAGCGCGCAAGCGGGCCCTCGGCGAGATCGCCTCCGGTGAGGCGGGCATCGTCGTCGGCACCCACGCCCTCATGAGCGAGGGCGTGGAGTTCCACGACCTCGGTCTGGTCGTCGTGGATGAGCAGCACCGCTTTGGTGTCGAGCAGCGAGAAGCCCTACGGGCCAAGGGAGATCACCCTCACGTCCTGGTGATGACGGCGACCCCGATCCCGCGCACCGTAGCCATGACCGTCTTCGGCGACCTTGAGGTCTCGACGCTGCGAGAGCTGCCTCGCGGTCGGGCACCGATCGCGACGCGCCTGGTGCGCAACAAGACGCAGGCGCTTCGGGACGCGATGCTGCACATCCAGCGAGAGGTCGGAGATGGCAGGCAGGCCTTCGTCGTGTGCCCGCGGATCGGAGACGAAGAACCAACCAAGGACGACAGCGGTCAGCGGCCTCCGCTGTCTGTCGTCGACGTCCTCGGCGGCCTCCAGCAGCACTACCTGCCGGGCCTTCGCTCCGAGGCCCTGCACGGGCGGATGTCGAGTGAGGCCAAGGACGAGGTCATGGGCCGCTTCACGCAGGGCGACATCGAGGTCCTCGTGTCGACGACCGTCATCGAGGTCGGCGTCGACGTGCCGAACGCGACGGTCATGCTGGTCATGGATGCGGAGCGCTTCGGCATCAGCCAGCTGCACCAGCTCCGAGGTCGCATCGGACGCGGTGGTCACGCCGGCACCTGCTACCTCGTCACAGAGGCGCCGGCTGGTTCCTCTGCCTATGCACGGCTCGAAGCCGTCGCAGCCACGACCGACGGCTTCGCCCTCAGTGAGCTCGACCTCAAGGTCCGCGCCGAGGGCGACGTGCTGGGGACAGACCAGTCCGGGAGGCGCTCATCGCTGCGCTTCCTCAAGCTCGCCGACCTCGAGCTCATCGAGGAGGCGCGGGCCCGGGCCGTCGAGATCGTGGCTCACGACCCTGACCTCGAAGGGCATCCGGCACTGAGACTCGCCGTCGACGCGATCCACCGGGCCGAGGAGAAGGCCTTCATCGAACGCGGCTGACGTCCTCACGAAGCGCCCCGCGACGACGCTCAGGAGGTAGGACGCAAGGATGGTCGGGTGACACGGATCATCGCGGGATCGGCTGGTGGGCGCCGGTTGCTGGTCCCCTCGGGGACCCAGACCCGACCGACGGCCGATCGGGCGCGTGAGGGGCTGTTCTCCAGCCTGCAGTCGCTCACGGACGTCGAGGGCTCGCGCTTCCTCGACCTCTACGCTGGGACCGGCGCGATCGGGCTCGAGGCCCTCTCGCGGGGAGCCGGTGCGGCGACGCTGGTGGACGACGACCCCCGAGCCCTGGCGGCGATCCGCGGCAACGTCGAGGCGCTCGGCCTCCCGGCGGTCGTCGTGGAGCTCGAGGTGAGCCGCTTCCTGGCTGGGGAGCCGTCGCCGTACGACGTCGTGGTCCTGGACCCCCCGTACGAGCTCGACGTGGACCCCGTCCTGGCGGCGCTCGTCCCGTGGCTGGCGGAGGACGCCGTGGTCGTCGCGGAACGACGCACGCGCGGACCCGCCCCCGCGGTGCCGGAGGGCCTGCGCCCGGAGCGGTCGCGCCGCTACGGCGAAGCCACCCTCTGGTACTTTTCGCGCTTGTGAACCGCTCGTGAGAAGGGCCGTGTGCCCAGGATCTTTCGACCCCGTGACCCTCGGTCACCTCGACATCATCGGGCGGGCAAGCCTGCTGTACGACGAGGTCGTCGTGGCGGTGGGCATCAACGCCAGCAAGAAGCGGATGTTCACCTTCGAGGAGCGCACCGAGATGCTTCGGGAGGCGACGGGGGTGTACGGGAACGTCCGTGTCGACACCTTCGACGGGCTGATCGTGGACTTCTGCAAGGCCAACGAGATCCAGGTCATCGTGAAGGGCCTGCGGGCCATCAGCGACTTCGACTACGAGCTGCAGATGGCGCAGATGAACCACGGGCTGCAGGGCGTCGAGACGATGTTCATGACGACGAACCCGCTCTACTCCTTCCTGTCGTCCAGCCTCGTCAAGGAGGTGGCGACGTACGGTGGTGATGTCTCCGCGTCCGTGCCGGAAGCCGTCCACCGGCGGCTTCTTGAGCGCGTGAGGGAGCAGAGCTAGAGGAGGTCCCTTCGTGGATGAGGTGCACGCCAAGCTCAGCGAGACCGTCGCGCTCGTCGAGGGCGCCAGGGCGATGCCCATGTCGGCGTCCTGCGTGGTCAACCGCTCCGAGCTCCTGGACCTCCTCGCGGATCTCGAGGGGCTGCTCCCGGAGACGATCAGCCGCGCTCAGGAGGTCCTCGGGGACAAGCAGGGCGTTGTCGATGAGGGCCGGCGCCAGGCGGAGCAGATCATCGCGGCGGCCAAGGTCGAGCGGCGACGCCTGCTGGAGGCCACGGACGTGTACGCCGATGCCGCCGCTGAGGCCGACCGCCTCCTGGACGAGGCGAAGGCTGCCGCGGAGGCGATGCGCACCGAGGTCGAGGACTACGTCGACGCCAAGCTCGCCAACTTCGAGATCGTGCTGAGCAAGACCCTGTCCGCGGTCGAGCGGGGTCGGCAGAAGCTGTCCGGACGGCACGAGCTCGAGGCCCTGTCGCACCAGGGCGACCCGTTCCTGGACGCGCCGCTCCCGGGCTGATCGGCTACGCTTGTCGACGGACTCGTACGAGCCCGAAGAACTCTTATGCCCGGAAGCAGAATGCCGCACCACCCGTCGCACCGACTCGATCCCCGCAACCCGCTCGTGCTCGACACCCGCGAGCTGGGCCGGCGACCAGGCTCGATGCGACCGGTGCAGCTCTCCGCCCCCGCGCCTGAGGGCCTTGGGATCGTGGATCTGATCGGGGTGCCTGTCGGTGCCGAGCTCGTGCTGGACCTCCGGCTCGAGAGCGTCATGGACGGTGTCTTGGTCAGCGGTGTCGTGACGGCGCCGGTGTCCGGGGAGTGCGGAAGGTGCTTGGACGACGTGAGCGACACGCTCGCGGTCCGGATCCAGGAGCTGTTCGTCTACCCGGAGGCCAGCACTGACCACGACGCTGACGACGAGGTCGCACAGCTGCAGGGCGATCACCTCGATCTGACCTCGACGCTGCGCGACGCGGTGGTGCTCGCACTCCCGCTCACGCCGCTCTGCAGCGAGGACTGCCAAGGGCTCTGCGCCACCTGCGGAGAGCGACTGGACGACCTCCCAGACGACCACTCGCACCAAGAGACCGACGCACGCTGGGGCGCCCTCGCGGGCTTGCTGCAGCAGACAGACCCCGCCAGTAGAGAAGAGACGTAGATGGCAGTCCCGAAGCGCAAGATGTCGCGCAGCAACACCCGCTCGCGCCGCGCGCAGTGGAAGACCGGCGTCCCCACGCTGGTGAAGTGCGACCGTGGCCACACCACACGTCCGCACACCGTCTGCCCCGAGTGCGGTCGCTACGACAAGCGCGCGGTGCTGGCGGTCTGAGCACCGCTGCGGTGCCGGCATGACCCGTGAGCTCGTCCTGGCCGCGATCCAGTCGGCCGTGAGCACGGTGCTCGAGGTCGACCCGGCGACGGTCTCGGTCGGGCTGCGGTTCGTCGAGGACCTCAAGGCCGACTCCCTCGCCCTGGTCGAGATCGTGGAGATCGTCGAGGAGCAGCTCGCCGACCGGGGCTTCGCCTTCGCCGACGAGGACCTCGACGACCTGCTCACAGTCGGCGACGCCCTCGACTACGCGGTGGGTCGGCTCGGATGAGCACCCAGTACACGCTCCTCGAAGCAGCCCTCGGCACCGCTATCGACCCGGCCCTGCTGGAGCGCGCGCTGACGCACCGCTCCTTCGCCTATGAGAACGGCGGCCTGCCGACCAACGAGCGACTGGAGTTCCTCGGTGACTCGGTGCTCGGTCTGGTCGTCACCGATGCGCTCTACGCCAACCACCCGGACCTCGCGGAGGGGTCGCTCGCCAAGCTCCGGGCCAGCGTGGTGAGCACGCGTGCCCTGGCTGGGGTTGCCCGCGACCTCGGTCTCGGCCGGTGGATGCGGCTCGGCAAGGGCGAGGACGTCACCGGTGGCCGCGACAAGCCGAGCATCCTGGCCGACACCATGGAGGCGGTGATCGGCGCCGTCTACCTCGAGCGGGGGCTCGACGGCGCGACCAAGCTCGTCCGCGCCCTGTTCGACCCGCTCATGGTGGCGGCCGCCCAGGACGGCGCCGCGCTGGACTGGAAGACAGCCCTGCAGGAGCTCACCGCTGCCAAGGGGCTCGGCGTCCCCGACTACGCGATCACCGAGAGCGGGCCTGACCACTCGAAGTCCTTCGTCGCCCGCGCGATCGTGGCCGGGGTGAACCGGGGCGAGGGAGCAGGGAAGTCCAAGAAGGAGGCGGAGCAACAGGCAGCCGAGGGTGCCTGGCGATCGCTCCAGGACCCGGTACCGGACCCCGTTGCCTGAGCTGCCCGAGGTCGAGGTCGTCCGCCTCGGTCTGGAGAAGGGTGTCGTCGGGCGCACCATCGCTGCCGTCCAGGTCCACCACCCTCGCTCGGTCCGTCGGCACGAGGCCGGCGCGCAGGACTTCATCGACCTGCTGGCCGGCCGCCGGGTGCTGGCGGCGCGGCGTCGCGGCAAGTACCTGTGGCTGCCGCTCGACTCCGGTGACGCCCTGACAGGGCACCTCGGCATGTCCGGGCAGCTGCTCGTCGTACCGGCCTCGAAGCCGGTCGAGACGCACCTGCGCGTCCGGTTCACGTTCACGGACGGTCGCCGGGAGCTGCGGTTCGTCGACCAGCGCACCTTCGGGGGGCTCTCCGTCGTAGCCGGCGGTGCTGATCTCCCGTCGACCATCACCCACATCGCCCGGGACCCGCTGGACCCGGAGTTCGACGACGACCTGTTCGTGACGCGGCTCCGCGCGAAGTCGACCGGCGTGAAGCGGGCCCTGCTCGACCAGACGCTGGTGAGCGGGATCGGCAACATCTACGCCGACGAGGCGCTCTGGCGCGCGCAGCTGCACGGCGGCCGCGCCACGGAGTCCCTGACGAAGACGAAGGCCGACGAGCTGCTCGGACACGCTCGGGACGTGCTCAACGAGTCTCTGGGGCAGGGCGGGACGTCGTTCGACGCGCTGTACGTGTCGACCGAGGGCGTGAGCGGGCTGTTCGAGCGGTCGCTGCACGCCTACGGGCGCGAGGGCGAGCCGTGCGACCGCTGTGGCACCCCGCTTCGGCGCGAGGCCTGGATGAACCGGTCGTCGTACTCCTGCCCCACCTGCCAGCCCCGCCCCCGCCGCCCGCGCTGACCGAGCCCC
>JAODNB010000205.1 GCA_025464795.1 Frankiales bacterium | reverse complement strand
GTCGAGAAGCAGCTGCAGGCCCTGCTGGCTGAGCAGTGCCACGTCCTCGGCGACGGCTACACGCTCGTGCAGCGGGAGTACTTCACCGACATCGGCCCCGTCGACCTGCTGTGCAGGGACGGTGCCGGCGCGCACGTGCTCGTCGAGATCAAGCGGGTGGCCGAGATCGACAGCGTCGAGCAGCTCACCCGCTACCTGCAGCGCGTCAGCACTGTGCTGGGGGACGTGCAGGGCGTCCTGGCAGCGCAGTCCTTCAAGCCTCAGGCCAAGGTGCTGGCGGCCGATCGCGGGATCACCTGCATCCAGGTCGACTACGAGGTGCTGAAGGGCATGGAGTCGAACGTGGCGACCCTCTTCTGAGCTGCCCGCCTACCCGTCGGTAACCTGGTCGGAACACGAACCGTTGCGAGGGAGTAGCTGTGGCGTTCAGCAGGATCGGTGTCGTCGGGCTGGGCACGATGGGTGCGGGCATCGCGGAGGTGCTGGCCCGGTCGGGTCTCGACGTCGTCGGCGTCGAGGTGGACGACGCCGCGCTCGAGCGGGCCAAGGGCCACCTCACGGCCTCGACGGATCGTGCGGTCTCCCGCGGGAAGCTGACGCAGGAGGACGCCGATGCCCTGCTGGGTCGCATCTCGACGGGAGTGGACCTCACGGCCCTGAAGGACTGCGAGCTCGTCATCGAGGCGATCCCTGAGCACATGGAGCTCAAGCGGGAGCTGCTCGCCACGCTGGACGGCTTGCTCGCGCCCGAGGCCATCATCGCGACCAACACCTCTGCGCTCAGCGTCACCGAGCTCGCGACGGGCACCGGACGCCCCTCGCGGGTCGTCGGCCTGCACTGGTTCAACCCGGCGCCTGTGATGGGCCTGGTGGAGATCGTGAAGACCGTCGTGACCGACCCGGGTGTCGTCACGTCCGTCGAGGAGCTCGTCTCCGCCGTGGGCAAGCAGGCCGCCACCGCGGGTGACCGGGCCGGCTTCATCGCCAACGCCATCCTGTTCGGCTACCTCAACAACGCCGTGAAGATGTACGAGAGCAAGTACGCCTCTCGCGAGGACATCGACGCGGCCATGCGCTTCGGCTGCGGTCATCCCATGGGCCCGCTCGCGCTCCTCGACCTCATCGGGCTCGACAGCGCGTACGAGATCCTGGAGACGATGTACCGCCAGTCCAGGGACCACCGCCACGCGCCGGCGCCCCTGCTCAAGCAGTACGTCACCGCCGGTCGGCTCGGCCGCAAGACCGGCCAGGGCATCTACACCTATGCCGCCGCCGACTCGAGCGAGGTCGTGGCGGACACCGTCCCGCTCTCCGTCGAGGGCACTCCTCGTTCCGTCACCAAGGTCGGCGTCATCGGCACCGGAACGATGGCCAGCGGCATCATCGAGGTCTGCGCCAAGAGCGGGTACGACGTCGTGTACCGCGCTCGCGGCGAGGACAAGGTCGCTGCCGTCGGCAAGAAGATCGAAGGCTCACTCGACAAGGCGCTGCAGAAGGGCAAGCTCACCGAGGAGGCCAAGGCCTCGACGCTCGCCAAGATCTCCGGCACCGTGAACCTCGAGGACCTCGCGGACTGCGACCTCATCATCGAGGCGGTCGCCGAGGACCTGTCCATCAAGAAGGCGATCTTCGCGGCGCTCGACGACATCCTGAAGCCGGGTGCGATCCTCGCGACGACCACCTCGTCGCTGCCGGTGATCGAGTGCGCGACGGCCACCTCGCGGCCCGGTGACGTCATCGGCATGCACTGGTTCAACCCGGCCACCGTCATGAAGCTGGTGGAGGTCGTACCGACGGTGCTCACCGACGACGACGTCACCGCGACCATCATCGAGGTCTGCAAGCAGACGAAGAAGCACGCGGTCCTCTGCGGTGACCGCGCCGGCTTCATCGTCAACGCGCTGCTGTTCCCCTACCTGAACGACAGCGTGAAGATGCTGGAGGCGCACTACGCGACGATCGACGACATCGACTTCGCGATGACCGCCGGGTGCGGCCACCCGATGGGCCCGTTCGCCCTGATGGACGTCGTCGGTCTCGACGTGTCGCTGGCCATCCAGACGACCCTCTACGAGGAGTTCCGCGAGCCCGGTGACAGCCCGGCTCCGATGCTCGAGCACCTCGTGAAGGCCGGCTACCTGGGTCGCAAGACCGGCCGCGGCTTCCGCGACTACGCCCGCAAGTAGGTGTCTCGGCGGTCGCAGCGGGCGTGCGACGCGCTCGCTGCGCTGCGCAAGGACGACGGCCCGGCGCGCCGCCCAGCCGGCGTCGACCGGGTCGAGGACGGCTTCGTCGTCCGCAACGTCGGGCGGTCCGAGACGGCCTACCGGTGCCCCGGGTGCGACCACGAGTTCGCGGGCGTCCCGCACATCGTCGCCTGGCCGGAGGGCGATCCCGACTCCCGACGGCACTGGCACACCCCGTGCTGGACGGCCCGCAGCCGGCGCCGTCGCCGCTAGGGTCTGAGCGATGCCCGAGATCCGGTCCAACACGGTGCTGCCCGCCGATCGGCGGCCCGTCACCCTGGAGACCGCTGACGGCCTGAAGCTGGTGGGGGAGCTGGCCCTGCCGCTCAGCGGCGACCCGGTCGCGACCGTCATCTGCCTTCACCCGCTGCCGAGCGGCGGCGGCATGATGGACAGCCACCTGCTGAAGAAGATGGCCCGGCGGCTGCCGGCGCTGGCGAACATCGCCGTGCTTCGCTTCAACACCCGGGGGACGACCAGCGAAGCCGGCACGAGCGAAGGCGCGTTCGGCAACGCCATCACCGAGAAGTACGACGTTGCTGCGGCGCTCGACCTGGTGGAGGCGCTGGACCTGCCGAACATCTGGCTCGTGGGGTGGAGCTTCGGGACCGACCTCGCGCTGATGCACGGCTGCGACCCCTCGATCGTGGGGGCGATCCTGCTCAGCCCGCCCTTGCGCTTCTCGAAGCCTTCCGACCTGCAGGCGTGGGCGGAGTCGGGTCGGCCGCTGATCGCACTGGTCCCGGAGCTCGACGACTACGTGCAGCCACCGGAGGCTCGGGAGCGGTTCGCCGTGGTGCCTCAGGCGGAGGTCCTCGGCGTCGACCGGGCGAAGCACTTGTGGGTCGGGATGGCCGACGAGGTCCTGGACCTGATCGTCCAACGCATCAACCCGGCCGCGTACCCGTTGCCGCGAACCTACGAGGAGTCCGCATGAGCTTCGACCTGACCGGCAGGACCGCCCTGGTCACCGGCGCTTCCCGTGGCATCGGCAGGGCGTTGGCCCTCGGGCTCGCCGCTGCCGGCGCTGATGTGGGGCTGTCCGCCCGCGACGTCCCCCTGCTCGAGGCCGTGAAGGAGGAGGTAGAAGCCCTGGGGCGCAAGGCTTTCGTGCTCCCCGCTGACGTCACGGACGCTGCTGCCTGTACCCAGCTCGTCGGCGACGCCGTGACCGCCCTGGGTCATGTCGACGTGCTCGTCAACAACGCCGGCGGCTCCTCCTTCTACGGCGCCTTCAACGACCTTCGCTTCTCCGGGTGGGAGAAGACGATGCGGCTGAACGTCGACTCGATCGTGCACCTGTCTCAGGCGATGGGCCGCCACATGGTCGGTCGCGGCTCCGGCAGCGTCATCAACGTCGCCTCCGTCGCGGGCCTGGCCGGAGTCCCGAACATGGCTGCCTACGGCGCGTCGAAGGCGGCTGTCATCTCTCTCACGAAGACGCTCGCTCTGGAGTGGGGCCCGAGCGGCGTCCGGGTCAACGCGCTCTGCCCCGGCTGGACGAAGACCGACCTGAACCGTTCCCTCTGGGCCGACGGCGGCGCGGACTTCGTGAAGGACCAGGCCTTGAAGCGCTGGGCCTCGGTCGAGGAGATGGTCGGGCCACTCGTGTTCCTGGCGAGCGACGCCTCCTCCTACTTCACCGGACAGTCCCTCGTCGTCGACGGCGGCCAGACGGCCGGCTGATGCAGATCGGGGACGTCTTCGCTGGCACCTACCGCCTCGAGGCCGAGATCGCCCGCGGCGGCATGGGGATCGTCTACCGCGCCGTGGATCTCGGGCTCGACCGCCCCGTCGCCCTGAAGGTCATGTCGACGTCCTTGAGCGGCGACGAGCAGTACCGCGCGCGGTTCCGCCGGGAGGGTGCGATGGCTGCTCGCATCGACCACACCAACGTCGTCCCTGTCTTCCACCGCGGTGAGCACGAAGGGCGCTTGTACGTCGTCATGCGCCTCGTCGACGGCACCGACCTGGCCGTCCTGCTCGACCGCGAGCGCCGGCTCAGCCCGGCTCGCACGGCCCATCTCCTGGGGCAGGTGGCCTCGGCACTTGATGCGGCTCACGCTATGGGCCTCGTGCACCGTGACGTGAAGCCGGCGAACATCCTGCTCCAGGGCCAGGACCACGCACTGCTCACCGATTTCGGACTCGCCAAGCAGGCGGTCGGGGGAGAGGCACTGAGCAGCGTCAACACGCTTCTCGGAACAGCCGCCTACCTCGCTCCTGAGCAGGCCAAGGGCCTGCCGCTCGACGCGAGCTGTGACGTCTACGCCCTTGCCTGCGTGGCGTTTCACTGCCTGTCCGGGCAGACCCCGTACCCGGACGGGCCGGCCGTGGCGGTTGCGTCCGCTCACGTTCACGACCCCGTGCCGAACCTGCACGCGGAAGCCCCGGAGATCCCCCGGTCGGTCGCCGCTGTCGTCGCGAGGGGGCTGGCGAAGGACCCGAAGGAGCGCTGGCCGTCCGCGGGCGCCTTCGCCGCCGCCCTTCAGCAGTCCCTGACCGAGGAGCCCACGACTCTGCTCGAGCCGGTGAGCACCTCGACGAGGGCACCTCGTACCCGCCTGTGGTGGCTCGCAGCTGTTCCCGTCGTCGGTGCAGCGGGTCTGGCGGGACTGCTCCTGAGCGACACCTCTGGCACCGACCCGGGGGGTGGCGCCCCTGGCACGCCGACCGTCGCTGCCAACAGGCACCAGGACCTCGTGGCCCGGCTGCCCGCCGATGTCTACACCGGCTGCAAGCCCGCACCGGCTCGTGAGGTCAAGCTGGTCCGCACCGCTGTCGACTGCGTGTCCGTCAAGGCCGGAGCAGCGGAGGTCCTCGTCTCGGAGTTCGACGGTCCCGCTCACCTGGAGCAGGACTTCACCGAGAGCTACCGGGCGCGTTACCCGGACGGCAAGTGCAGCGTGGACGAGGGAGTCACCAGCACCTGGGAGGAGGGCCGTCTCGCGTGCTACCTGAACGCCAACGGAGCAGCGGTGCTGCTGTCGACCTACAGCAAGGCGGGCGTCGAGATCCTGGACGTCCGCCAGGACGGCGACCGCGCAGCCCTGTACGACTGGTGGCGCGACATCCGGTCGACGAAGCTCGGCAGCTGAGCGCGCGGAGGCCTACTCGCCGGGGTGCAGTGGGCGGACGGCAGCTGACAGGGTCTCGCGGAGGCTTTGGAGCTGCGCGGCGATCGTGTCGCGTTGCGCCCGCAGCTCGTCGACCTGCTGCTGGGCCTCGGCGATGAGCGCCTGCCCGTGCGCCCGGCTGTCGGCGTGGATGATGGCGACGTCCTCCTCCGCGACCCGCTTCTTGTTCTCCGCGAGCTCGTGGGCCTCGGTGAGCAGCCTCGCCGCCTCGGCCTGCGCCTGAGCGACCGTCTGGTCCGCCTGCCGGCGGGCATCCGAGGTCAGCGCGGCGGCCTCCTGCTGCGCACGTGCGCGGACGGCCTCCGCGTCGCGCTGTGCCTCGAGGCGGGCTTGGTCCGCGTCACCCGCGGCTCGGTTGACCTCGGCCTCCCGGCGGTCGAGATCTGCGGTGCGCTCCGACATGGACGCGGCCGCGCGGTCCTGGGCCTGAGCGATCAGCTGCTCGGCCTCCTCCTCTGCGAGGCGCAGCATCTCCGTCAGGCGCGCGCCCACCCGCGAAGCGGGCTCGGGCAGACCCGCGGCGCGCTGCTCGGCCTCGGTGAGCCGCGCCTGTAGCGCCGTCATCAGGTCGTCGACTGCGGACAGCCGCTCGCCGTCCTCGGCGTGCTGGCGCTCCGCCTCGGCCAGGGCGACCTCGACCCGCTCCACGTAGTCCTCGACCTGACGGCGGTCGTATCCGCGGAGCACCACGTCAAAGCCGGCAGCCTCCTGCTCGTCGGAGAGAGGCAGCAGGTCGTCGGTCATGTCCTTGTTCTACCAAGCATTGCGGCGGAAGGCTCAGACGTTGCGGAAGCGGTTGATCGCGCCGAGGTGCTTGGCGCGGAACTCCTGTGCCTCGGGGGCAACACCGAGGCCCTCCTCGGGGGCGAGGCAGAGCACGCCGACCTTGCCCTGGTGGAGGTTCTGCTGGACGTCCCGCGCGGCCTGGCCGGTCTCCTCCAGGGAGTAGCTCTTGGACAGCGTCGGGTGGATGAGGCCCTTGGCGATGAGGCGGTTGGCCTCCCAGCTCTCGCGGTGGTTGGCGAAGTGGGAGCCGATGATGCGCTTGAGGTTCATCCAGAAGTAGCGGTTGTCGTACTGGTGCATGTAGCCGCTGGTGGAGGCACAGGTGGTGATGGTGCCGCCCTTCTTGGTGACGTAGACCGAAGCGCCGAAGGTCTCGCGGCCGGGGTGCTCGAAGACGATGTCGATGTCCTCGCCACCTGTGAGGGACCGGATCTTCTTGCCGAACCGCTGCCACTCCTTCGGGTCCTGGGTGTTCTCGTCCTTCCAGAACCGGTAGTCCTCGGCGGAGCGGTCGATGACGAGCTCAGCCCCCATCGACCGCACGATGTCGGCCTTCTCCGGCGAGGAGACCACGCAGACCGGGATGGCGCCGCCGTTCAGGGCGTACTGGGTCGCGTAGGAGCCCAGGCCACCGGACGCGCCCCAGATCAGGACGGTGTCGCCCTGCTTCATGTTGCCGCCGTTGTGGCTGACGAGCTGACGGTAGGCGGTGGAGTTGACCAGGCCCGGCGAGGCCGCCTCCTCCCAGGTGAGGTGGGCGGGCTTGGGCATGAGCTGGTTGGACTTGACCAGGGCCAGCTCCGCGAGGCCGCCGAAGTTCGTCTCGAAGCCCCAGATCCGCTGCTGCGGGTCCATCATGGCGTCGTCGAACCCCGCCGCGTCCTCCATCTCGACAGACAGGCAGTGGGCGACGACCTGGTCGCCGACCTTCCACTTGCTGACGCCCGGACCGACGGCGAGCACGACGCCGGCGAGGTCGCTGCCGACCGCGTGGTAGGGCAGGTCGTGGCGCTTGGTCAGCTCGTTCAGCTTGCCGTAGCGCTCGAGGAACCCGAACGTGCTCACCGGCTCGAAGATCGACGTCCACACCGTGTTGAAGTTGATGCTCGAGGCCATGACGGCCACGATCGCCTCACCGGGGCCCAGCTCCGGGGTGGCGATCTCGTCCACGTGGAGGCTCTTGCGAGGGTCCTTGTCGCGGGACTCCAGCCCCTCGAACATGCCCTGCTCGTCCTTGCGGACCACCACAGCCTTGTACGACTCCGGCACGGCGATCCCCTGGGGAGACTCGCCGGCCAGGACAGCTTCCAGGACTTCCTTCAACGCCGTGCACCTCTCTCGGTCAGTTCCCGTGAGGTTACCGAGCGGTATCCGTGAGAAACACCATGGGTCTGTGTGATGCGCGACTCCGGGTGCTAGTGCGCGCTCATGCCTTCGGGGCCCGGCTCGACGAGCTCGACGAGGATGCCGCCGGAGCTCTTCGGGTGGATGAAGTTCACCCGTGAGCCGGCCGTGCCGCTCTTGGGGGCGTCGTACAGCAGGCGCAGGCCCTCGCTGCGCAAGTGGTCGCTGACCTCGTCGATGTCGTCGACCCGGTAGGCCATCTGCTGGATGCCCGGCCCCGACTTGTCGAGGAACTTGCCGATCGTCGTGTCCGGGTTGAGCGGCATGAGCAGCTGGATGTAGGAACCGGACTCGCCGACCTCCATCATCGCCTCACGGACGCCCTGCTCCTCGTTGACCTCGACGTGCACGCAGCGCATGCCGTACGCCTGCTCGTAGAAGGCGATGGCCGTGTCGAGGTCGGCAACGGCGATGCCGACGTGGTCGATGTTCATGATTTTCAATGTGGTCAGCACCTTCACGACGGGGGCACCTTCTGGTGCACTACTTGTGGGGACCTATCGTTGCAGGGACGTACCAACCCGATGGAGGACCCCCAATGACCAGTGTCACCAGTGTCATCGTCGCCGGCGCCCGCACCCCGATCGGCAAGCTGTCCGGGGCCCTCAAGGACTTCACGGCCATGGACCTCGGCGGGATCGCCATTCAGGCAGCGCTCGACAGGGCAGGCGTCACCGGCGACCAGGTCGACTACGTGATCATGGGTCACGTCCTGCAGGCGGGTCAGGGACAGATCACCGCCCGCCAGGCCGCCGTCAAGGGCGGCATCCCGATGAACGTCCCGGCCCTCACCATCAACAAGGTCTGCCTGTCCGGGCTGGATGCCATCGCACTCGCCGACCAGCTCATCCGCGCCGGCGAGGTCGAGGTCGTCGTCGCCGGCGGCATGGAGTCCATGACGAACGCCCCCTACATGCTGCCGAAGGCGCGTGGCGGCTACCGCTACGGCAACGCGGAGATGCTCGACGCCACCTTCCACGACGGCCTGTTCGACGCGTTCGACAAGGTCCCGATGGGGGAGGCGACCGAGAAGGCCGCTGCCAACTTCGCCACGCAGACCCGCGAGGAGCAGGACGTGTTCGCGGCCCGCAGCCACGAGCTCGCCGCCAAGGCGATCAAGGACGGACTGTTCAACGACGAGATCGTGCCGGTGTCGATCCCGCAGCGCAAGGGTGACCCCGTCGTCGTCTCCGAGGACGAGGGCGTGCGTGGCGCCACGACCGCTGAGTCGCTGGCCGCGCTGAAGCCCGCCTTCGTGAAGGACGGCACGCTGACGGCAGGCAACGCCTCGCAGATCTCGGACGGCGCGGCCGCTGTCGTCGTCATGAGCAAGGAGAAGGCCGAGTCCCTCGGCCTGACGTGGCTCGCCGAGATCGGCGCCCACGGCATCGTCGCGGGCCCGGACAACTCGTTGCAGGAGCAGCCGGCCAACGCCATCAAGGCTGCTCTGGCGAAGGCCGGGAAGACGATCGAGGACATCGACCTGTTCGAGCTGAACGAGGCCTTCGCCGCCGTCGGCATCGCCTCCACGGCGGCGCTCGGTGTCGACCCGGCCATCGTCAACGTCAACGGCGGTGCGATCGCTCTGGGCCACCCGATCGGCGCGTCGGGTGCCCGGGTCGTGCTGCACCTCGCGCTCGAGCTCAAGCGCCGTGGCGGTGGCTTCGGCGCGGCTGCGCTCTGCGGCGGCGGTGGCCAGGGCGACGCCCTGCTCATCACGGTGCCTTCTGCTTAAGCCTGTCGACCTGCCGGACCTCGTCGAGCGAGCCTGCGCCGGCGAGGCCCGAGCGGTCGCCCGCCTCATCTCGCTGGTGGAGGAGGCGTCTGCCTCCTTGCGTGAGGTGATGGCGCTGCTGGCACCACGGGCCGGGGACGCCCGGGTCATCGGGCTGACCGGGTCCCCTGGCGTGGGCAAGTCGACGACCACCTCCGCGCTGGTGGGGGCCTACCGGCGGCGGGGGCTGCGGGTAGGAGTGCTGGCCATCGACCCTTCCTCGCCCTTCTCCGGCGGTGCGCTGCTCGGCGACCGGATCCGCATGCAGGACCACGCCACCGACGACGGGGTCTTCATCCGCTCGATGGCCACGCGAGGTCAGCTGGGTGGGTTGTCGTGGGCCACCCCGCAGGCCCTGCGCGTGCTCTCGGCAGCGGGCTGCGACGTGATCCTCATCGAGACGGTCGGCGTCGGGCAGGCGGAGGTGGAGATCGCGCAGCTCGCCGACACCACCGTGGTGCTGCTCGCCCCCGGAATGGGCGATGGCATCCAGGCCGCGAAGGCCGGGATCCTCGAGATCGCCGACGTCTTCGTCGTCAACAAGGCCGACCGGGACGGCGCTGACACCGTCGCTCGGGACCTCCGCGGACTCGTGTCCCACCTCGCCTCCGACGCCTGGAAGCCACCGATCGTGAAGACGGTCGCCTCCCGTGGCGAAGGCGCCGACGAGGTCCTCGAAGCCATCGACGCCCACGCGGCGCACAGCAGCCTTGAGACGACTCGGCGTCGTCGTGCCTCGCACGAGGTCGAAGCCATCGCCCTCTCCCTGCTTCGGTCCCGCATGGGCTCGGTGCGAGGAGGCGAGCTGTCTCGACTGGCAAGTCAGGTAGCGGCCGGTTCCCTGGACCCCTACACCGCGGCCGACGAGCTGATGGCCTCGCTGTGACGCCCTCCGCGCTGGGCCTGTCCGCGCACCCCGAGGGGGGCTGGTACCGCGAGACGCACCGCTCGCCCGAGTCGGTGCACACCGTCCACGGCGAGCGGGCGGCGTTCACCTCGATCCTCTACCTGCTCGAGCCCGGTCAGTCGTCGGCCTGGCACCGGGTCCGGTCCGCTGAGCTCTGGGTCTGGCAGGGCGGTGGCCCGCTGCGGCTGTCCCTCGGTGGTTCGGCAGCCCGCCCCGCGTTGGACACCACGATCGAGCTGGGTCCCGAGGGCGTCCTGCAGCACGTCGTGCGGCCCGGGGTGTGGCAGGCGGCATCGCCTGCTGCTGACGCGACGGTGCTGCTCGGATGCGTCGTCGTCCCTGGTTTCGACTTCGACGACTTCGAGTTGGAGACCTGACTCCCGCTGTCTGAACCTGCTTCGGCGGATCTCGGATACCTCGACGTCCTAGAGCCCGTCCGCCCTTCCGACTTCGTCCGCGGAACGGCGGGGCCGCGAGATGGCTGTGGAGAACCGCCCGCCCTGCTCGACGTCGACGTGTCGGAGCGCGGGGGAGACAATGGCGTCATGAGCCTGATCGTCGCTTTCTCCGTCGCACCTGCCTCGCCCGACGAGGACGGCTCCTATGCCGAAGCGGTAGCCGCGGCCGTCCGGGTGATCCGCGACTCCGGGCTGCCCCATGAGACGAACGCGATGTTCACCAACATCGAGGGCGAGTGGGACGAGGTCATGGCGGTCATCAAGGACGCCACGATGGCCGTCGCAGCCGTATCGCCGCGGGTGTCGTTCGTGCTGAAGGCCGACCTGCGCGCGGGTGTCACCGGAGCGATGGCCTCGAAGGTCAGCTCGCTGGAGTCGCACCTGCAGTAGGCGGGTGGCTGTCGTCGGTCGCGAGGGTGGCCGCCGCCTCCACCTCCAGCAGGGACTCCGAGGCCCGCTCCGCCTCGAAAGCGCGGTGACCGCCGCGGACGCCGAACAGGCGCTTGCTGTGCACCAGGTAGACGACCGCGACGAGGTTGATGACCAGCGTCACGACCTTCAGCCACGACACCTTGTGGGTGAGCTCGTAGACCTCGAGCGGAAGGAAGGCAGAGGTCCCGATCGCCGCGACGTACTCACCCCAGCGCTTGAGCAGGAACAGGCCGACGCCCTCGACCAGCTGCAGCGCGGCATAACCGATGAGCCCCGCGGCGACGAGGGTGAGGGTGTGCTGGCTGCTGTCGAGGACGTGCCGCAGCCGCTCCACCGTCGGACTCGCGTCCAGGTCGTAGTTGAAGAGGGTCGCCAACGGCTTGGCCGCGGGGAGAGCGTGCTCGAAGGTGTCCTTGATGGAGGTCCTCGCGCTCTCGAAGGACAGCACGCCGTAGGCGAGGGCGAGCAGGAGCAGGCCACGACCGAACCGCTCGAGCGCGAGCAGGCGCAGGATCGTCGCGTCCTTCAGGGCCTTGCCACGCAGAACGGTCGGCGCGTCCTCGGCGGGCCCGGAGCCCAGTGGCTCCCCGACGACGAACGTCGCGCACCGCAGGCAGCGCCATGCCTCGCCTGCCTGCGTGGTGACGTGCAGCCGCTCCTGCAGCTCCACCTCGTCGGGGGAGTACGTCACGTGCCCCTTGCGTGCACAGCCGCGCAGTGACCAGTCCACACCAACAGCCTGCCAGGCAGGCAGAAAAAGATCATGGAAGCAGGGCGCGAGGGCCGTCGTGTTACGCCGTTGGAACGAATGACGAGCCGCTCGGCTGGTCGTACAGGACCTGATGGAGGACCCCTTGAAGCGTGTTCTTGCCCTTGCCGCCCTCATCTTCGGCACGACGGCCGCGCTGGCCATGCCCGCCAACGCCGCCGGCCTGTGCATCAACGCCGACATCAACGTGAACGGGACCGCGCAGACCATCTCGCAGTGCCTGCCGCCGGCCTAAGGAGCTGATCGGCTGAGCCGTCGGCGTCCTTGGGGGATGCCGACGGCTCAGGCCGACTCCACGACCGGGGTCTGGAGCAGCACGTTGCCCCGGCCACCCTGCTTCACCTCGTAGAGGGCTGAGTCCGCCCGAGCGAGCAGCGCCGCGTCGGCCTCGAGCGGACCGGCGACGGCAACACCCACGGACAGACTGGCTCCCGTCGTCGAGCGAGCCGCGTCCAGCAGTCGGCGGCCGAGGGTCACCGCGTCGTCGTGGTCCTGCACGTGCGCGAGCACAGCGAACTCGTCACCCCCGATCCGGAACACGCGATCGTCCTCGCGAACAGCGCTTCGCAGGGCCGCGGCGATGCTGACGAGCAGGGCATCACCGGCTGCGTGGCCCTGCGTGTCGTTGACCTCCTTGAAGTGGTCGACGTCGCAGTACAGGACGGCCAGCTCCCGCCTGGTGCCGGCGCGTTGGCGCGGGAGGGCGGTCTGGAAGGCGGCGTGATGCCCGAGGCTCGTGAGTGCGTCGCGGTCCGCCCGGGCGCGGAGCTCGGCCACAGCCCTGCTGACCTGCAGGCAGCTCGAGACCTGCGAGGCGAGCAGCTCGAGCAGCGCCACCTGCTCGGTGCTCTGCGTGCGCACGGTCTCATCGGTGATCAGCAGGAAGCCGTGGGTCGTGCGAAGGGGGAGCACCACCACAGAGCCCGCCCCCGCACGCCGTAAGGCCTCGTGGCCAGGGAAGCCGACACCGTCGGTGGAGCCGGTCGTGTAGACGCTGGTGCCGCGGGCGACCCACGACGCGACCGCCGCGAAGTCGCCGGGGCCGAGCAGGGCCAGACTGCGGGCGAGCGGACCGCTGGACGCCACCGCCTGCAGCTCGCCCTCGATCTCGGTCACCAGCACAGCAGTGTCGTGACCGGACAGGTCGATCGCGGCAGCGACCACCGCGCTGTCCAGTGCCTGCTGGTCGTGCTCGCCTGCCAGGGTGACGAGCTCGACGGCGTGCCGGTTCAGCTTCTGCGCGGGGGACTCCTCGCCGGGCGGGAGCTCGCCGAGGCGTGCGCTGAGGAGCGCGGCGCAGTCATCGACCTCGGCCTCCTGCTCGGCGGTCAGGCGCGTGAGCGACTCGACGTTCAGTGCGCCGACGCAGGTCTCCCGAGCCCACAGGGGGACGCACAGCTCCGAGGTCACCAGGAACGAGGCTGCGAGGTAGTCCTCGTGGCCATGGACCTGCTGCAGGAGCTGTCGTTCGCCGGTCCGCCACGTCGTGCCGATGACACCTGCGTCCTCGGGCATGCCGTCGTACACCTGCCAGTAGCCGTGCGCTGCCATCAGGCGCAGCCGGTCGCCGGAGGCCAGGTAGGCGCTCGGCATCAGCCCGAGCGAGCCCAGGTGGTTGACCACCAGGCTGCACGCGTCGACGGGGCGCGTCGCCGCGGCCAGCTGCGTCATCAGCGCGGAGCGCGTGTCCTCGAACACCCTTCCCCCTCGACCGCCGGCGCGGCCTGAGAGGAGCCTGGCACCGTGTTCGCGATCAGCAACCATGCCGGAGCCAGAACTACCCGGATGAGGCAGAGGCGTAGTCCTGGATGACCAGGAAGGGGCCGCGCCCCCGTGCTGTTGACTAGAGGCATGCAGCGACGTCCCACAGACCTCAACATCGCCGGAGCGGTCGACCTCTCCGGGCTGGGCAAGCCGGCGACCCCGCCCGCGTCCCGGAGCACGAGCCCTTACGTCATCGACGTCACCGAAGCGGACTTCGAGGACAAGGTCCTTCGCGCCTCGCTCCAGGTGCCGGTGCTGATCGACTTCTGGGCCGACTGGTGCGGGCCGTGCAAGCAGCTCAGCCCCCTGCTGGAGCGGCTCGCCGAGGAGTTCAACGGCGCCTGGATCCTGGCCAAGATCGACGTCGAGGCCAACCAGGGCATCGCGGGCCAGCTGCAGGTCCAGTCGATCCCCGCGGTGTTCCTCGCCCTCGGGGGCCGACTCGTCCCGGGCTTCACCGGGGCCATCCCGGAGGCCGACCTGCGAGGCTTCCTCGACCAGGTGCTGGCGGCGGCCCAGCAGGCCGGGCTTCCCGGTCCCGGCGGGGAGGTGGCAGCTCCCGTCGTCCCGACCGATCCTGAGATCATCGCGGCCGAGGACGCCATGGGCGCCGAGGACTACGCGGGGGCGGTCGCGGCCTACGACGCGCTGCTCAACCGCAAGCCGGGCGATCCCGAGGCGGTGCTCGGGAAGGCCTGGGCGTCGCTTCTGCACCGGGCGGTCGACCTCGACCCAGCGGCCGTCATCGCGGCCGCTGCCGCCGCTCCTGACGACGTCGCGGCGCAGACCGCCGCAGCAGACGTCGAGGTCCTCAGCGAGCAGATCCAGGCGGCGATCGACCGGCTCATCGGGTTCGTGAAGCGCTCCTCCGGGGACGACCGCACGATCGCCCGGACGCACCTGCTTGAGCTGTTCTCGGTGCTCGACCCCGAGGACGAGCGCATCGTGACCGGTCGCCGGGCCCTGTCCAACGCGCTGTACTAAGGGGCCTTAGGCCGCGGGTCAGGCCGGCCTCACGAGAAGCTGCGCGGTTGCCCGATGCGCGGACCCCGGCCTCAGGACGAGCGTGGTCCCTGACGCCGGAACCCTCCGGTGCGGAGCAGGGAGAACGACCATGAGCGAGATGTCCTCGGGACTGCGTTCGCTGGAGATGCACGAGCGGCAGGCGTGGCTGCGGGAGCGGGCGCGTCGTGAGAGCGGCAGCGTGGTCCAGGACCGCGTCCTGCCGTGGAAGCTGCGTCGTCGCCACAGTTCGTGACGCGCACTGGCACGATGCCGGATGTGGTGACGTTTCGCGGCTCAGACAACGGCGAGCGGCCGCCCCTGGTCGGACGTGAGGACGAGCTCCAGCAGCTGCTGGACGCGGTCCTCGCCTCCGGCGAGGGGCGGCCCACCGCTGTTCTGATCGGCGGTGATGCCGGGGTCGGCAAGACCCGGCTCCTCGGACAGCTCCTCGAAGAGCTGGCACCGACCACCCTCGTCCTGCGCGGCGGGTGCGTCGACCTCGGGGACGTCGGACTGCCCTACCTGCCCTTCGTCGAGGCCATCGGTGATCTCGCGCGCCTGGTCCCGGCCGTTGCTGACATCCCCGGCCTCGGACCGCTGCTGCCCCAGGGCGGCGGGTCAGGCGGCGACCTGGTGCGGTTGCAGCTCTTCGAGGCCGTCGTGGCAGCCCTGCGCGCGGCCGGCGAGGTCGCATCCGTCGTGCTCGTGCTGGAGGACCTCCACTGGGCTGACGCCTCGAGCCGGGAGCTGCTGCGGTTCCTGCTCACCCGGGTGCGCTCAGAGCGGGTCACCGTTCTGGCGTCGTACCGCACGGACGACCTGCATCGGCGACACCCGCTGGTGCCGTTCATCGCCGAGGTGGGGCGGCTCGCCAACGTCCGGCACCTGCTGCTGCGGCCGCTCGGTGAGGGCTCCTTGCTGCAGCACCTCCGTGTCCTCGCGCCCTCAGGCACCCCCGCGTCGTTGCTGTCCGCCGTAGCCGTGCGGGCGGAGGGGAACGCGTACTTCGCCGAAGAGCTGCTTCTCGCGGCCCTGGACGCCGGTGACCTCGAGGGGCGGGTCCTTCCGCACCGGCTGTCGGAGGTGCTGCTGTCGCGCCTGGAGCGGCTCGACGAGAGCACCCTCGGCGTTGTTCGGCTCGCTGCTGTGGCCGGCCGTCGGGTCGAGCACGAGCTGCTCGCGGCGGCCGGCGTCGCTTCGGAGACGGCGCTGCGGGACGCGGTGGCGGCGCAGGTCCTCGTCGTCACCCCGGGCGCCTCGGCTGGCTCGTACTCCTTCCGTCATGCCCTGCTCCAGGAGACGGTGTACGACGACCTCCTGCCCGGTGAGCGGGTGCGGATGCACGGGTTGATCGCCCAGGTCCTCGCTGACCACGGTGGAACCGTGGGGGAGCGGGCGTTCCACCGCGAGCGCAGCGGGGACCTGCCCGGCGCCCTCGAGGACTACCTGCTGGCAGGAGCAGCCGCCCTCGCACGTGGGGCCCCGCACGAGGCCCTCGCCCTGCGGGAGCGGGCTCTCGAGCTCGTCGAGGCAGGCACTTCGTCGTCAGTCCCGCGTGCCGAGCTGCTCCGCATGTGCGCGGAGGCGGCAGGGTTCGCGGGTGACTGGGGCCGCGCCATTGCCCTTGCGCGGGCACGAGTGGTCGCGCTGTCCTCGGCGTCCGAGGCGGAGCAGTCGTCTGCGAGGCAGGCGCTGGCGCTGCACCTCCTGGAGGCGGATCGAGAGCTCGATGCCCTCGAGGAGGCCTCGTCGGCGAGGGCCTTGGCCACGGCCACGGGTGATCCTGCTGTGATCGCGCGGGCGGAGTCCCTCTACGCCCGGGCCATCTGGCGCAAGCTCGACGAGGACGGCGAGGTCCGGGCGGCCGCTGAGCGCGCCCTGGACGCCGCGGTCGCGGCCGATCTCACGGAGGTCCAGGCTGACGCGCTCGTGACCCTTGGCGCGCTGGCTGAGTCGGAGGGCGACGTGGACACGGCCCTGGGGCACTTCCGTCGGGCCCGCGACCTCGCCGCTGCTCACGGTCACCTCGCCTCGGAGCTGCGGGCCGGCTACAACATCGCCGCGCAGATCTTCTACGCCGGCGACCTTGCGGCTGCGGAAGATGCGGCGGCGGTGGCCGTCGCCCGAGCGGAGGAGCTGGGCCTTCGCTGGAGCGCCTACGGGTACAGCGTGCGAGGCTTGCAGTCGGTCATCCGGTACAGCCTCGGCGACTTCGACGGAGCAGTGACGGCCGCCACCACATCGCTCGGTGGGGCTGCGGACCCGACTCGCGAGAGCCTCGCTGCCATCGGCCTTTACGTCGACGTCGCGCGCGGGGTCAAGGGTGCCACCGACCGGGCCCTGTCGGTCGTCGCGACGGAGGGCCTGGACCCGATGTCGCGGATGATCGCCTCGGGGGTCGCCTCGGACGCGTTGCGGATGGAGGGGCAGGCCGCAGCTGCCTCTCGGGTCGCCGAGGAGGGCTGGGAGCGGATCGCGCGCGTCTGGGGCGAGTACTCCCTCGGCGGCATCTGGCTGGGGGCGC
>JAODNB010000267.1 GCA_025464795.1 Frankiales bacterium | reverse complement strand
CGTCGCGCTTGCTGTCCAGCGTGGCGACGGCGGTCACGTCCTGAGTCGAGAACCCCTGCTCCACAAGGGTGTCGACGATCAGCGCTGTGATCTCCTGCGAGGTCGCCCGGGAGGACGCGCCGACGCCGAGGACCAGCGTCACGATGCGGCCCGCGCGACGAGGTTCAGAGCGAGCTGGGGCACGGCCGCGGGGTGCACGTGCACGTAGGAGGCGAGCAGGTCGGTCCCGGAGGTGAAGCCCTCGGTCGTCCCGTCGCTCAGGTGCCACGCCGGGCGCTGGCCGGCCCGCGGCTCAACCGTGGTGCGGTGGAACTCGTGACCGACGACGACCGTGCCCGCCGGCCCGACGAGCGAGTCGCTGGCGCTGGTGGCCGTGCGGTAGCCGAGCGTGAGGCGGCTCGTCATGGCGGCCGTGGCGTCGAAGTGGCCCACCATCTCCACGCCGTCGAGGCTCTTGCACAGCAGCAGCAGCCCCGCGCACTCCGCGTAGGTCGGGCGCTGCCGGGCGAGGTGCTCGCGCACTGAGGCCAGGAAGCCCGAGTTCGCCATGATCTGCTCGGTGTAGACCTCGGGGAAGCCTCCCGGCAGCACCAGCGCCCCAGTGCCCTCGGGCAGGGCGGAGTCGCGAAGCGGGTCGACGACGACGACCTCGCCCCCCGCGGCCGTCAAGGCCTCAGAGAACTCCGCATAGGCGAACGTGAACGCCCTACCGCCGGCAACGGCGACGATCGGCCGGTGCGTCCGCTCGACCACCGGTGGCGCCCAGGGCTGTGCGTCCAGATCGGCTGCCGTTGCGGCGATCTGCTGCAGGCGATCGAGGTCGACGCCCGCCGCGACGAGCTCCCCGAGCCGGTCGACCGCCGCCACCGCAGCGGGGGTCCGCTCGGCGGCCGGGACGAGCCCCAGGTGACGGCTCGGCGTCTCGACCTGGACGTCACGCCGGAGCACGCCGAGGACCTCCGCCCTGCCCTCCAGCGCGTCACGGAGCATGCCCTCGTGCCGGTCGGTGGCCACGCGGTTGAGGATGACCCCGGCGACGTCCAGCGTCGGGTCGTAGGACTGGAACCCGTGCACCAGAGCCGCGACGCTCGTCGACTGCGAGCTGGCGTCGACGACGAGCACGACCGGCGCACCGAGCAGGTGGGCGACGTGGGCGGTCGAGCCCTCCCCGGTCGAGCCGCGCCCGTCGAACAGGCCCATGACGCCTTCGACGACGGCGAGGTCGGCACCCCGGGCGCCGTGCAGGAACAGCGGTGCGACCAGCTGCTCGCCGACCATCACCGGGTCGAGGTTGCGACCCGGCCTGCCGGTCGCCAGCGCGTGGTAGCCGGGGTCGATGTAGTCCGGCCCCACCTTGTGCGGGCTGACCTGGAGCCCTCGCTGCCGGTAGGCCGCCATCAGCCCCGTCGCCACTGTCGTCTTGCCGGCTCCGCTCGACGGCGCCGCGATGACCACCCGCGGGATGCTCACCACCCGGTCACCACGCGGTCACCACTCGATGCCGCGCTGGCCCTTTTGGCCGGCGTCCATCGGGTGCTTCACCTTCGTCGTCTCCATGACGAGGTCGGCGACCTCCAGGAGCGCGGGGTGCGCGTCACGTCCGGTGATGACGACGTGCTGCGACCCCGGTCGGTCGCGCAGCACCTGGGCGACCTCGTGCGGGTCGATCCAGCCCCACTTCATCGGGTAGGTGAACTCGTCGAGCACCAGGAACTTGTACGTCTCGGCAGCCAGGTCGCGCTTGATCTGCTCCCAGCCCTCGCGGGCGTTGGCCGCGTGGTCCTCGTCGTCGCCGTGCTTGCGCGTCCAGGACCAGCCCTCGCCCATCTTGTTCCAGACGACGGTGCCGCCCTTGCCCGTCTCACCGAGGGCCTTGAGCGCCTCCTCCTCGCCGACCTTCCACTTCGCGCTCTTGACGAACTGGAAGACCCCGATGGGCCAGCCCTGGTTCCACGCCCGCAGGGCCATGCCGAACGCGGCTGTCGACTTGCCCTTCATCTCGCCGGTGTGGACGACGACCAGCGCGCGGTTGCGCCGCTGCCTGGTCGTGAGCCCGTCGTCCGGGACGGTCGTGGGGACTCCTTGCGGCATCTCAGGCCGCCTTGACGACAGATGTCAGCGCGTCGGCCGACAACTCCGACAGGGTCAGCGACCGACCGCCCAGCTGCTGCCCGAGCAGGGTGGCGAGCCCGAGGCGTACCGGCCCGGACTCGCAGTCGACGACGACGCAGGCCGCACCGGAACGCGCGAGGTGAGCGGCGGCGACCTCGGGACTCGCCCCGCTCGTGTGCCGGCCGTCGGTCACGATGACGACGAGCGCCCGGCGGGCGGGGTCGCGCACCGCCTCGACGCGCAGCACCTCGGCGGCGCGCAGCAGTCCCGCGGCCAGGGGTGTACGGCCGCCGGTCGGGAGGTCGGTCAACCGGGTCGCGGCCGCGTCGACCGAGCTCGTCGGAGGCAGGACCAGGTCCGCGCTGCTGCCCCGGAAGCTGACGAGGGCCACCTTGTCGCGACGCTGGTAGGCGTCCGTCAGCAGCGACAGCACCGCTCCCTTCACGGCGGCCATCCGCTGGCGGGCGGCCATGGAGCCGGAGGCGTCGACGACGAACAGCACGAGGTTTCCCTCGCGGCCCTCGCGCACCGCTTCGCGGAGGTCCTGCGAACGGACCCGGAACGGCTGGTTGGGGGCAGCTGCGCGCAGGGTCGCCATCAGGTGCAGGGAGCGCACCTTGCCGACGGGCAGGCGCGAGCCGGTCAGCTTCCCCGTACCCCCCTCCGCAAGGGAACGGCGACCTGCCGCACCTCCGCGCTTGTTCACGCCGGGCACCGTCAGCTGCACCGTCCGGAACGTCTCCCCCGGCTGCTGCGTCCGCACGCCCGCGCCAGGTGCAGGGGCACTTCCTGAGGACGGTGCGCCCCCGTCCACCCCTGCCTCTGGTGAAGGGGCGGCTTCTGAGGACGTCCCGCTGCCGGGGCCGTCGTCGTCCGGCTCAGGGTCCGAGGGGGGCACCGAGTCCAGCGCCTCCTGGAGCTGGTCCTCGTCGAGCCCCGGCGCCTCGAAGGGGGTGCGGCGACGCCGGTGCGGCAGGGCCAGCCGGGACGCCGTACGCACGTCCTCGGTGGTGACCTCGTCACGTCCGGCCCACGCGGCGAGCGCGAGAGCCGCCTTGGCGGTGACCAGGTCGGCTCGCAGGCCGTCAACGTCGAACGCCGCGCAGACGGTCGTGATCTCCTGCAGCGCACGGTCCGGGAGCACGACCTTGGGAAGCAGGTCCCGCGCGGCGGCGATGTCGGCCGCCAGCGCTGCATCGGCGGCAGCCCAGGAGGCGGCGAACTCGACAGGCGCGGCCTCGTAGGCGAGCCGGCGACGCACCACCTCGGCGCGCAGCTGAGGATCCCGCGTGGCCGCGACCTCGACGGTGAGCCCGAAGCGGTCGAGCAGCTGCGGGCGCAGCTCGCCCTCCTCCGGGTTCATGGTGCCGACGAGCAGGAAGCGGGCGGCGTGCCGCACCGACACGCCCTCCCGCTCGACGTAGGACGTACCGAGGGCTGCAGCGTCGAGCAGAAGGTCGACCAGGTGGTCATGGAGCAGGTTCACCTCGTCGACGTACAGGACCCCTCGGTGCGCCGCGGCGAGCAGGCCAGGCTCGTACGCGGAGACCCCGGTCGTCAGCGCCCGCTCGAGGTCGAGCGACCCGACGAGCCGGTCCTCGGAGGCGCCGACCGGCAGCTCGACGAGGCGGGCCACTCGCTCCACGACCGAGCCGTGCGAGGCGACGTCCGGGCAGTCGGTGTCTCCCGGAGCGCAGGAGAAGCGGCAGCCCTCGAGGGTCTCGACGGGCGGCAGCAGGGCGGCCAGGGCACGCACGACGGTCGACTTCGCGGTGCCCTTCTCCCCGCGCACCAGCACACCGCCAACAGCGGACGAGACGGCGTTGACGATGAGGGCGAGCCGGAGGTCGTCGAGACCGACGACGGCGCTGAAGGGATACATCCCGGGCCTTCCTCGGGGTCCGCGCCCCGGGTTGCAGCATCGACGGTCGGAAGTGTCTGGCTGACCCCCTCGCAGGGGCTCACAGTGGCGGGACCGCGCCGGCTTCCCGGCTTCCTCCCTGACCGTCGCTAACGGGCCGAACTCTACGTGAACACCACAGTCCGGGTCCCGTTGCGGAGCACCCGGTGCTCCAGGTGCCACCGGACGGCCCGCGCGAGGCAGACGGTCTCGAGGTCGGAGCCCTGGGCGACGAGCTGATCGGGCGTGTAGGCGTGCGAGACCCGCGCGACCTCCTGCTCGATGATCGGGCCCTCGTCCAGGTCCGCCGTCACGTAGTGCGCCGTCGCTCCGATGAGCTTCACGCCCCGCTCGTGCGCCTGGTGGTAGGGCCGAGCGCCCTTGAACGAGGGCAGGAAGGAGTGGTGGATGTTGATGGTGTCGGGAAGCGACTGGACGAGCTCGTCCGACAGGATCTGCATGTAGCGGGCCAGCACCACGAGGTCGACGCCCTGCGCCAGCGCGACGATCGACGCGGTGTCAGCCGGGACGATGTGGTGGAACGGGATGCCGTAGGACTCGACGAGGCCCCGGAAGTCCTCGTGGTTCGACGCGACGCCGACGACGTCCGCTGGGAACGTGCCGGTGCTCTGCCGGTAGAGCAGGTCGTGCAGGCAGTGGCCCTGCCTGCTCACCAGGACGAGCAGCTTCTGGCGCACCGACAGGTCGTGGAGCGCCCAGTCCATCCCGAACTGGTCCGCCACCTCGGAGAACCCGTCGCGCATCTCAGGCGTCCCAGTGACATGGACCCGCATGAAGAAGCGCCCGCTGTCCGGGTCGCCGTACTCCTGGCTGTCGAGGATGTTGGCGTCGTGGGCGGCGAGGAAGCCGGTCACGGCATGCACCACACCGACCCGGTCGGGGCAGGAGAGCGTCAGGACAAGATCCACGCCTCCACCGTACGGGTGCGACGATGGGGCGTGCGTCCGTCTCGCCTCGTGCTGCCCCTGGCTCTGGCAGCAGCCTGCACGGGGACCTCGTCGCCGACTGCCGTCGTGACCCCGGAGCAGGTCCCGACGACAGCCGCTCCGACGGCCCTTCCGAGCA
>JAODNB010000233.1 GCA_025464795.1 Frankiales bacterium | reverse complement strand
GTGTTGCTGTCCCGGCACTGGACGCGTACACCGGTCGGCGGGCCGGCGGTGGCGACGGCGCAGGCTGTCGCGATGAGCCGACGACCGTCGTCCACCTTGTCGTAGCTCGGTACCTGGTCGGCCGCCGACAAGGTGTCGAACTGGACAACCACGGCGACGTGGCTCGGCCACACCGTGGCGACCACCATCCCTCCCGCGACAGCCAGCCCCACGAACAGGACGCGGGCTGCGGCGAGGTCGCGCGTGGGACGTGCTCGAGGCGGGCGTCCGGCCACCTGCTCGGCGGCCGCTGCGCCGCAGCCCACGAGAAGCCCCAGGAGCTCAGAGGTCCCACGGACCGACAGGGCGTCGAACACAGCGGCACCGAGCAGCAGCACGATCCCGCCGGCGAGGCCGACAGCTGCCGTGCGCCGACCAGCCGAGGGTGGACCACGCAGACCGCGGCTGCACAGGACAAGTCCGGTGACGACCAGCACCAGCAGCGCGATCACCCCGGGGATCCCCGTCTCGGCGTAGCCCAGCAGGTAGCTGTCGTCCGTCTCGCCGATGTGCAGCTGGGCGACGCCCCCGAGGCCGAGGCCGGCAACGGGTCGTTTGCTGACGGCGTCGAGGACAACGGGCGCCCGCTCAGCACGGACGTCCAGGGCCCCCTGGTCGACCGACGCGGTAAAGCGGTCGCGCAGGCTCGGCGAGCTGACGACCAGCGTCGAGCAGACGACCCCGACGAGCAGGACGGCCAGCGTCACCCTGCGGTCCCGGATCCCGAGCAGGAGCACCAGCAGGCCTGCCGCGATGCCGATCGGCACCGACCTGCTGAAGCTCCAGTAGGCCGCGCCGAGGCAACCGAGCAGTCCGCACGCGAGAGCGGGCCCGCGGCGACGAAGCAGCACGACCACCGCCGGGATCAGCGCTGCCACCGTCCACGCGAACGCCAGCGCGAAGTCCGAGCCGACCCGGATCCGGGTGGCACCCGCCCGGAGCTCGAGCCCGTCGGCACGTACCAGCAACCGGCTGAGCGCCGCCCCCGTGACGTGCTCGAACAGGCCCGCGACGACGGCGACCAGCCCGACGATCCCCAGGGCCCGCAACGCCGCCCTCGGGCCGGCTGCCCGGGCTGCCGCGAGGGCCACGAGCCCCACGAGGAGAGGGTCGAGCAGGTCCAACCACGAGGGCAACGAGATCCCCAGGGGAAGCTCAGCCGGCGCGAGCAGCACACCGGTCAGCAGGGTCACTCCCGCGTAGAGCCCGGCGGCGAGGTTCAAGGGGGTGGCCGCGAACAGGTCGGGTTCCCGTCGGCGAAGCAGCCCCGCGCCCACAGCCAGCGCCGTGAGCCGCGTGGCTGTGGGCAGCGGCGTGAAGCCGGTGGGGAGCTGCAGGCCGGCTGGAAGCAGGACCACGACCCCAGTCAGCAGGAGCAAGGCCCGCGCCGGTGGCAGCCGCCAGCCCCCGAGCACGCAACCGAGAACGACGAGCGCGTCGAAGGCGGCCCGCACGACTAGGGGCGCAGTCGGGCCATGACGGCCAGGACGAGGGCGGCGGCGAGCCCTCCGGCCAGTACCGCGGCCCCCAGCGTCTTCGCGGGTCCACTGGAGGCGCGCGTCGCCTCTCCGGCCGGTTGCACCTTCGCGAGGATCACCCGCTGAGCGGCCGGGATCTGGAAGCGGCTCTGCTCCTGATCTGCATAAGCGACGACTGCGGTCGCGAGCGCATTCGCGCAGGCCCGGGCCTTGTTCGCGACGGTCCCGGTGCAGCTGAGTCGCAGCAGCAGGTCGGTGGGCAGGGCCGCGCCGCTGAGATGCTCCCGGACCCGGTCGACGGGCAGGTGCAGGCTGGTGGCCACGGGAACCGCGATGCGGTCGGTGGAGACGAGGCTGATGTACTTCAGGCGCACCCGGCTGAGCTTCTCGATGACGCCGCCATCTGTGGAGCTGGCGATGGCCTGAGGCTCGTCGATGCTCACCAGAGCCGTGCTCGTCAGGTCCCCTGCATTGGCGTGGACGGCGACCCCAGTCAGACCCGCGACCAGAGTGGCGGCGACCGCGGCCAGCAGCAGGGCGAGGGCGGACGCTCGGCGACGGGGGGCAGTCATCCCACCACTCCATCATGCGACCGTGGAGCTACCACGACCGCGCCTCCGCCAACCGGCCCGCTGTCTTCGCCAGGTCACAGGCGATGCGCACGACGTGGGCGGAGTCGAACCGCCCCTCGCGAAGCTGGGCAAGCAGAGTCATGAGACCGTGCGTGACCGCGATCCGCGCGCCGTTGAAGCGGCGCTGCTCGTAGTCCGGCCGATCGAGGACCCAGTCGGAACGTCCCTGCCACCAGGCGCGCCTCAGCAGCCAGCGCACCGAGATCCGCTGGTCGGGCAGCTCATGGACGACCACCGCCGCGGGGACGAGCACCAGCCGCGAGCCCCGCCGCTGCAGGTCCCGAACGACCTGCAGGTCGTCGTTCACCATGTGCCTGTCTCCGCTCGGTCCGAGCCTGGGGTCGAAGCCACCTGTGGCTCGCAGCGCAGCTGTGCGGAACGCGGCATTGGCTGTCAGGACGAGCTCGCCGTCCCTCAGGGGACGGCCAGGTCCGATTGGGTCGAAGTGGCTGACGAGGCCTCCCAGCAGGTTCTCGTCGAACCACCGCGGACGCACCACCGACGGATCGAGCAGCACCCGGCCGCCGCTGCCCTCTGCCTCCCCCGCGAGCAGCGGCGCGACCAGGGTCCGCAACCAGTCCGCGGCCGGCACCACGTCGTCGTCGATCATCGCAACGACCTCGCCCCGGACCTCCTCCAGCCCCCGGTTGCGCGCCGCCGCCGCACCGCGCCTCGGCTCCAGCACGTAGCGGACCGGCACGGCGAAGTCGGTGCCCGCCGACTCCACCTGATGACGCGCCGAGCCTGCCGGGTCGTTGTCGACGACCACCAGCTCCCAGTCGACGTCGAGGGCCTGGGTGGCGAGAGCGGCCAAGGTCCGCGGGAGGTGATGGGGGCGGTGGTACGTGGGGAGCAGGACGCTCACCACCGGGGGAGCGGGGCGCACGTCGGCAACCCTAGGCGGTCTGTCTACGCTCGCGTGGTGTCCCCAGCCGTCAGCGTGGTCATACCCGTGCTGAACGGGGCAGCCGCCCTCGAGCGCTGCCTGACGGCGCTGCACGCGCAGGTCGACGCACCGGCGTTCGAGGTCATCGTGGTCGACAACGGCTCGGTCGACGGCAGCGCGACGATCGCCCGCAACCACCCCCTGAGGCCGACCGTGCTGCAGGAACCCCGTCGCGGGTCGTACGCGGCCCGCAACACCGGCGTGGCCGCGGCGGTGGCGCCCGTCGTGGCGTTCACCGACGCCGACTGCGTCCCCGATCCCCACTGGATCGCGGCCGGCGCAGCCGCCGCAGGTCGCGGCAGCGTCGTCGGCGGGGCAGTGCGGCCCCTGCGCTCCCCCGCCCCGTCAGTGTGGGAGCGGTACGACGTCGTGCTCTACCTGACCCAGCGCGGGCTCGTCGAAGACGAGGGGTTCGCGGCCACGGCAAACCTCTGGGTCCCCCGACGGGTCCTCGAGGACGTCGGCCCCTTTCGTGCCGAGCTGCTGTCCAGCGGCGATCTCGAATGGGGTCTGCGCGCCGCAGCACGCGGGTTCCCGACCTCGTTCGCCGAGGACGTCGTCGTCGGACACCCTCCTCGGACGACAGCGCTCCAGACCTGGCGCCTGCACCGCCGGCTCGGGGCAGGCTGGGCCGCGCTGGCCGCCGAGCACCCCATCGTCCGGAACTACCGATGGCTACCGCTGGGGACGGTGATCGAGGCGTTGGCGGCGGACGGCCCGGCGCTCCGCCGCCGCCAGGTCGCGCACGTCCATGCGGTCGCGATGGGCGCCCGGCGCGCCGGCTGGCACGCGGGTCCGGGCTAAGGACCGAAGAGAGAGACGAGCACTCCTTCGTACTGGTGACGGCTCAGCAGGTGTGTGCCGGCCGGCGCCGTGGGGCTTTGACGTCCGATGATCCAGGTACGAGCAGGCACTCCTGTCACCGCGGCCGGGTGCACCCGTGGTGACAGGTAGGCCCGGATCCCGTCCTGCTCGTAGGCGACGGGTGGCCGCACCCGATCCCCCGGCTGCCACTGAACGTTGACCTGCCCGACCGCGGCTCGCCAGTCCTCCCGGACCAGCGGTCCGTTCTGCCCGCGAACGTTCAAGCCGAGGCCCAGCACGAACAGCACGAGCAGGGGGACCAGCACACCGCGGGGCACCGGCAGCGCCCTCAGGGCGACCGCTGCGAGCAGCGCCAGCGCGGGGAGGCAGCCGGCGAGGTAGCGGCTCTGGAACACCGAGGAGGCGACCACGCTGTAGGCGATCGTCAGCGCCGGCGTGAGGACCAACCACGCGACGAGCAGGACCGCCTCAGGCCTGCCTCGTCTCACGAGCAGGACGACTCCGGCCAGGGTGAGCCCAAGCAGCAGCACGGACACCGACCCGCGACCACCGATGTCGACGGCGGCGGCGCGCAGGACTCGCAGGCTCAGGGGTGGGAGGAAGTCCAGCCCGAGGCCGCGGCGATGGCTGAGCCAGACGGCCAGGGGCGCGACCAGCACCGCCGCTCCTGCCAGGCTCGCGAGCATGGCCTGGCGCCGCGGCCACCACATCCGAAAGGCCGACAGCTGGGCCAGGAACACGAAGACGCCGTACGTGTGGCTGTACGCCAGGACCGCGACCGACAGGGCGTACAGGACCCACGCCAACCGCCCGTCGCTCCGCGTGGCTCGGACGAAGGCCCAGACGCTGGCGATCGCCGCGAGCCCGAGCAGCGCGTAGCCCCGGGCCTCCTGCGTGGCGTGCAAGGACAGCGGCAGCAGCAGGTAGATCAGAGCCGCCAGCAGGCCGACCGTGCGGTCGAAGAGGTCGCGTGCCAAGCCGTAGAGCAGGGGTACGGCGAGCACGGTGAACAGCACGGACAGCATGCGCAGTCCGCTCTCGCCGCCGGTGTGCCCGGGCCACAGCTTCAGGAGCAGGAAGTACCCGCTCTCGTTTCCCTGGTAGGCGCTGATGTTGCCGGCGAAGTCGGGCCAGGACCGCTGCGACAGGTGGGCGCTGAACGTCTCGTCGAACCACAGGCTCGACCGTCCGAGGTGATGGCTGCCGACGATGAAGGCGAAGACAGCGAGCACGGCCGGTACGGCCAGGGACCGGACGCGTGTCATCGGGCAGTCAAGCGACGGCGGACAGCTCGCACGGTCGGGGCCAGCCCGTCGGCCAGGGGGCCCGGGACACCGAGCAGGCTGAGCCGCAGGGCGATGATCTCGATCGCGTGCAGCTCGCGCGCCCTCGGCCCGGTGAAGTGCACGACCGCAGGACGGACGACCTCGCCCTCGTACACGGTGAACTCCGCCGTGCCCCGGCCGATCCGCAACCGGGGTTGCCCGACCAGGCCTGCGAGAGACCGCATCGTGTGACGGCTCTCCTGGATCCCCAACAGCCCCCGACGCGACATCACCAGAGCCAGCGGCGGTTCGTCGTTCGGTCGCTCACCGAACAGGTGCAGGCCGAACTCCCGGTAGTGGTTCGCGTAGACGTCCCGGGCCTCGGCGAAGGTGTCGCTGGCGAGGCCGGTCCGCCTCCAGAACATCAGACCCCCGTTGTGCTCGACGTAGGACGAGCAGAGGTACTCCTCGGGCAGCAGAGCAAGGTCCGAGCACCAGTAAGGCTTGTCGACGAGCCGGGCTGCCACGCCGACGTCCGGACCGGCGAGCGCCGACTGCCAGACGTGATCGAGCCCGCGGTAGACGAGGCAGTCGGCATCGAGGAAGAGCGTCTCGTCGAACGGCGAGTACTCCGGCAGCCACAGCTTCTGGAGATAGGGCTCCCCGCGGGCGGGGTCGAAGTCGATGACGTGATCGAAGCCGCGCAGGTAGGGGCTGTCCGGCACGTCGGTCACCACTGCCAGCTGGCAGCCGGGATCGAACCGACTGATGCTCTTCTGCAAGTAACCGGCCCACTGCTGGAAGCGCTCCGGGCCGCTCGCCAGGGTCAGCACGCCGCGGGACACAGGCAACCACCTCGTTCGGCACGCTCCGGCGGGCACCCTGCCGGGCGCGCAGCCCCGAGCATAGTGAGGACGCGGTCCTCCTATGCTCACCAACGTGCCCCCCGTCGGTCGTGTGCTGCGCCTCATCGCCCCGGCGGCGCTCCTCGCGGCTGCCGTCCGGCCCGCCGCCCCAAGGCCCGCACGAGCCGCCGCGGGTCTCGGCCTGGCAGGGGTGTGGACGCTCAGCTACACCCGCTACCGGAAGCGGGGGCTCGCGCGCACCCAGGAGGAGTGGGAGCTCATGCGCACCGGCACGCTCGAGGCCTTCAAGCGCCACTACAACGAGTGCGTACCGACCTTGGAGGAGGAGCTCGACCTCTGGGGCGAGTACCACGGCCACCGGCACCAGATGCGCTACCAACTCGTCGCCGAGCAGGTCCGCAGGCACGTGACCGGAGCTGCTGACGTCCTCGACCTCGGGTGCGGAGCGGCCCTCGTCGCCGATCGCCTGGCCGACCTCCCGCTCCGCTACGTCGGGCTCGACTACGGCGGCCATCACATCGAGACGGCAGCCCGCAGGCACGCCGCTGGGGCACCAGGCCTGCTGCAGGCGAGCTTCGTCCGCTCCGACGCGGAGCACCTGCCCTTCACCGACGCGTCCTTCGACGTCGTCGTGTGGAGCGAGGTCATCGAGCACCTGATGCGGCCCGAGCTCGCGGTGTGGGAGGTGGCGCGGGTGCTTCGCCCCGGCGGCGTCCTGGTGATGACCACCAACAACGCATCCGAGATGCCGCTGAGGTTCCCGCTGAGCGACCCGCTCGCCTTCCTGGAGAAGGCACTGGGGTTTCGGCACCCCGGCCTCATCTCGCACCGGCCCTGGGTGTGGCCGTGGCCCATCGACCGCTCGATCCTGCCGGAGGACGCTCCGGACGTCTGGATGCCGCACACCTGGCACAAGCAGGCTGAGACAGCACGGATGTTCGCCGCCGCGGGGATGGACACGATTCACGCCTCGACGTTCGAGTTCCCGCCACCGCAGTCCGCGACCGCGGCGTGGCTGGACAAGAGGGGGCAGACCGGCCGGACCCTCGTCAATGCTTTGGAGCGGATCTGCCAGTCGACGCCGCTGCTCAACCGGCTCGGTTGCCACGTCCTGATGGTGGCCAGCCGCACGCAGAGCGGTAGCGCCCAACCCCCGCCGGGGATCTGGCCAGGGCCGTTCTCGTCGGGGACGTCCGAAGCACCGACCAACGCCAGTCTCGCCGGATAGTCTCGGCGACAGACCACTCCCCCCGACCGAGCGAAGGATGCATGCCCACCGAGGAGACCGCTCCCGTCGCCTTCACGCTGTCCGGGCCCGGTACCCCTCTGCGTGAGCTGCTGCGCTCGCTCTGGTCCTCCCGAACGCTCATCGGGGTGCTCGCCCGCAAGGACTTCTTCGTCCGGTACCGGCGGACCCGGTTGGGCCTGGTCTGGGCCATCGCACTGCCGCTCATCCAGGCCGTGGTGCTGACCGTCGTGTTCTCCAACCTCGTGCCCGGCGGCCGCGGATCGCAGGCCGACCCGCACACTCCCTACTCGGTCTTCGTGTTCGCCGGGATGGTGCCGTGGAGCTTCTTCAGCAGCGCCTTCCTCGCTGGCGCGACGGCTGTCGTCGACGGTGCGAACCTCGCGCAGCGGATCTACTTCCCGCGGATGGTCCTGCCACTGGTAGCCGTCACGACGGCGATCTTCCCCCTCGTAGCAACCCTGCTGGTCCTGCTCGCGATGATCGTCGGGCTAGGGCCTGGCCTTGGCCTGTCGACGCTGTGGGTGCTCCCCGGCATCGCCCTCGGGGTGCTGCTGTGCCTCGCGCTGTCGCTCGTGTTCTCGGCCGCCCAGGTCTACCTGCGCGACCTGCGCTTCGCGGTCAGCTCTGGGATGACCGTCCTGTTCTACCTGACCCCGGTCATCTACCCGGTGTCCCGGGTGCCGCACGAGCTCCGTCTCCTCGTGGAGCTCCTGCCCGCCGCCGGACCCGTCGAGCTGTTCCGCAGGGCCGTGGGCTCGGCCGACGCAGGCCTCTGGCGCTCCGTCGTCGCCTCGCTCGTCTGGATCGTCGTCGCAGGAGCTGCGGGGCTTGCCCTGCACTCCAAACGGGACCGTGTCCTGGCGGACCTGCTGTGACCGCAAGCATCCAGCTGTCCGGCGTCTCCAAGAGGTACCGCAAGTACGACGACCACGCCCGCGTCGGGGGCGTGCTCGGCCAGCTGTTCACGCGTACCGAGCGCAGCTGGTTCACGGCCCTGTCTGACGTCGACCTCGACGTCCAGCCAGGGGAGAGCCTGGGCGTGATCGGGCGCAACGGGGCCGGCAAGTCGACGCTTCTGCAGATGCTCTGCGGTGTGACGGCGCCGACGTCCGGCCGGGTGACCGTCCGCGGCAGGGTCGCCCCCCTGATCTCGGTCGGAGTCGGATTTCACCCGGAGATGACCGGCCGCGAGAACGTCTACGTGAACGGCACGATCCTCGGGCTGACGAGGCCGGAGATCGATCGGCGCTTCGACGCGATCGTCGAGTTCTCCGAGCTGTCGTCGTTCATCGACACGCCCGTGAAGTTCTACTCGTCGGGCATGTTCGTCCGGCTCGGCTTCGCGGTGGCCGTCGAGGCCCGGCCCGACGTGCTGCTGGTCGACGAGGTGCTGGCCGTCGGTGACTTCGCCTTCCAGGTCCGCTGCTTCGAGCGGATGAACGAGATCCGCAGCACGGGTACCACCATCGTGGTGGTGAGCCACAACATGAACTCCATCCGAGGGTTCTGCGACCGGGGCGTGGTCCTCGACCGCGGTCGCGTCGCGCACGACGGCACGACGTTCGACGCCATCGCCTGCTACTACGACCTGGCCGGCAAGGAGCTCGTCGCCGGCGAGGACGGTTCCGGCGGTGGCCACGTGGAGCTGGTGAGCTACGCGCTGCAGGACGACGAGGGCCGCGGCGTGACTCACCAGGAGTCGGGCCGGACGACGACCTGCTCCCTCACGGTCCGCGCCGACATGCCGGTCGCCTCACCGTTCCTGTGGGTGGGCATCGAGAACGCCCAAGGGCAGGCGGTCTACAGCGAGGCGCGCATGAACCATCCGATGCCAGGTATTGCCGCGGGCGAGGTCGTGTCCTATGACGTGCAGTTCCCCGCCGACCTGCCCAGCGGCAACTACACGATCGGCGTGACCCTGCGAGCGCTGACCGGCGCCGGAGAGAGTGCTCTGCTGGTCACCGCCCCGAGGCAGTCGTTCTACGTCACCGGCCGGCCCCACGTGCACGGCACCGCCGACCTGCGCGCCACCTTCACCCGGCGCAGTTCGTGACGGCGTGGCGTCGTTCCTTCGACGAGCTCGTCGCCGCGATCGACAACAACCCGATCATGACCGAGGGACAGGGACTGCGGATCTGGGAGCACTTCGTCGAGCACCAGCCGCGCGACGTCCTCGACATCGGGACCTGCTTCGGCACCTCGGCCGCCTACATGGCCGGGGCCCTCCGGTACCTGGGCCGCGGGCGCGTCGTCACCGTCGACAGCAACCAGTTCGACGACCGGAGCCCGGCGAAGGAGTGGGTCGAGGCGGTGCTGCAGCGCTGCGGGCTCCGGGACTGGGTCGACACCGTGCGCATGCCGCACAGCAGTTACGCCTGGTGGTTGCTCGAGGAGGTGCGGCGGCGCACGTCGGCCGCCGGCGTGTGCACTCCCGGCTACGACTTCATCTACCTCGACGGGGCGAAGAGCCTCACGATCGACACCACCGCAGTCATCCTGGCCGAACGGCTGCTGCGACCAGGCGGCTGGCTGCTGCTCGACGACCTGAACTGGACCTTCGAGGGCCGGGAGGAGTTCGTGCCAACGACCATGCTCGGGAACGGCGACCGTTACGTCCTGTCGGCGGAGGAGCGGACGGTGCCGCACATCGCTGCGCTGTTCGACCACGTCCTGCGGGACCATCCAGCCTTCAGCAACCTCCGGGTCGACGAGGACCGCGAGTGGGGCTGGGCGCAGAAGGTCAGAGCCGAGCGGCGCGAGCTCGTCGTGCGCACCGAGCTCGTCGGCGACGTCTCCGGCCGCGTGCTCCTGAGAGCCGCCCTGGACAAGGTCCGCGCACGAGCCCGCCCCCGCCCAGCCGGAAGGCGCAAGCCGCGTGCCTGAGCAGGAGAGCCCCTTCAAGGACCGTCTGGTGCTCGTGGTGGGGGCGCCCCGAAGCGGGACGACCTGGGTGCAGCGCGCCATCGCCGCTCATCCCGATGTCCTGGCGATCGCCTCAGAGACCCACCTGTTCTCCTCCGCCATCTCGGTGCTGCGCGACCAGGCGCAGGGAGGCGTCGTGGGCTCCCCCGCCACCGGGACGTGGTTCATGCCCGAGCAGGACTTCAACCGGGCGGCCAGGGCGTTCTGCGACGCGGCGCTAGCCGGTTACGTCTCTCGCACCCAACCGGACGCGCTGCGCGTCATCGAGAGGTCCCCCACGCACGTGTGGCACCTCGGGCTCATCGCGCGGCTCTACCCCGATGCGTGGGTCGTGCACGTCGTCCGGGACGGCCGCGACGTCGTGCGTTCGCAGGTGTCCCAGGTCTGGGGACCCGGCGACATCAGCACAGCGGCGGCGATGTGGGCGAGTGCCATCCGAAGCGCACGGGCCGCGGCCCCCGACCTCACGCGGTACCTCGAAGTCAGGTACGAGGATCTCCTTGCTCAGCCGCGCGCGATCACCGAGGTGTTTGCCTTCCTCGGCGTGCCCCCGCTCGAGGAGGCCGTTCGGCGGTCCGAGCTCGAGTCAGGACGAGCGGTCAACGTCGATCCCACGCGACCCGATGTCGCTGCGGGGAAGTGGAGGAGCGAGTGGAACCCGCTCGACGTGGCCGCCTTCGAGAGCGCAGCTGGGGACGTCCTCGTCGAAGCCGGGTACACCAGCGAGCCAGCCACAGCCCCCGCTTCCCGGCACCGTCGGCTACCCACGCGGTGGCGCAGGACCAGGCGGAAGCCGGTCGCCGTACCCACGGTCCTGGGGCATGAGGACGCGCAGCGGTTCGTCGACCGCATGTTGGAGGAGCTCGCGCTGGGGGACACGGCCACGTTGCGATCGGCCCTAGCTCCTGACGCCGTCGTGCGCTTTCAGCATGGCGACGACAGGTGGGCGACCCTCGGCCCGGACGGCAGCGACCAGCTGCAGTCGGTCTTGGACCGGGAGGGCGCGTGGGGAGCTGCCGAACGCGGCGAGCAGCACATCGCGGGGCGGAGCTGGACGTTGCTGCTCGCCCATCGAGCGGGCGCAGGGGAGCTCGTGGAACGGCTCGTACAGCTCACCCTCACGCCAGAGCTGCTCGTGTCGGAGCTTCGGCTGACCAGGTTCGGCGCATGAAGCAGCGGCTCAAGCAGGCGGCCTCCTCAGCTGTCGCGCGCTTCGGCTACGACCTGGTGAGGACCGGGACGGGCACGGACAGCGGACCCAGCCTGACCCACGGGATCGACAAGGAGACGGCCGACACGATCCGGGCCGTCGAGCCGTACACCCTGACCGGTCCCGAGCGCATCGCCGCGCTCGTCGACGCCGTTCGCTACGTCGTGCAGGCGGAGGTCCCTGGCGATCTCGTCGAGTGCGGTGTGTGGCGCGGCGGTAGCGCCCTCGCCGTGCTGCGGACGCTCGTCTCCCTGGACGCGTTGGACCGGGAGGTCTGGCTCTACGACACCTTCACCCAGATGCCCAGCCCGACCGAGCGGGACGTCGACATGTTCGGCACGTCTGCGGCGAGCTACCACGCGCAGTACGCCGCCGACCCCGCCTCGCTCGACCCTGCCTATGACTACCTACCCCTCTCCGAGGTGCGCGAGCTCCTGCTGTCCACCGGCTACCCCGCCGGCAAGGTCCACTTCGTCCAGGGCCTGGTGGAGGACACCATCCCGGCCGCCGCTCCTAACACGATCTCGCTGCTCCGCCTCGACACCGACTACTACACGTCGACCCGCCACGAGCTCGAGCACCTCTCGCCACGCCTGTCCCCCGGCGGGGTCCTTCTCATCGACGACTACGGCCACTGGAGGGGCAGCCGCGACGCGGTCGACGAGTGGATGCTGACCCTTCCACACCCCCTGCTGCTGCAACGGATCGACTACACAGCAAGACTCGTGGTCATGCCGGGGTCCTGGTGAGCCTCTCGGGGCAGCTGCGCGTCTGGCGCGAGGAGCCCCTGAAGGCCGTCGCCGCCGAGGCCCGGCTGATGCGGCCTCGACGGCTGCGGCAGTTCGCGTCCTTCGGTGAGAGCTCGATCCTGCACCGGCCCATGTGGCTGTACGGCACGGCGCACGCCTCCGTCGGCTCCAACTGCCTGCTCATGCACCAGGCCTGGCTCTCCGTGGAGCGGTCGGCGTGGGACGACGACGTGCCCGCTCTTCGGATCGGCGACCGTGTGACCCTGCGGCCGTTCTTCGCGGTGAGCGCCAGCTTCAGCATCGACATAGAGGACGGGGTGTCCATCGGCGCGAGCTCCAGCGTCTACGACAGCAACCACGTCGTGCGGGCCTCGGGTCGCAGCATCCTGGACGACGGCGGCAGCACTGTCGCCGCCGTCCGGATCGGTGCGGGCAGCTGGATCGGCGACCGGGTGACCGTCCTGGCCGGCGCGGACATCGGGACCAACTGCACGATCGGCGCGGGCGCCGTCGTGCGCGGCACCATCCCCGACAACTCGATAGCCGTCGGCATCCCGGCCCGGGTCATCGGGAACAACGACTAGCGCGTCGGGTAGCCCAGCTGCTCAAGGGTCTCGCCATGATCTGGTGCAGGAGCTCCTGCTCCTCCGGCCGCAGCGACTCGCGCCACATGCCCGGGCGCGCGGCCCGGGCGAACTTGCCCCGCCCCTTGTCCTGCGGTCTGATCGCCGCGAAGTCGTAGGTCGCGGCGACCTCCGCAGCAGGCGTCCGGGGCGTCACGCCGAGCCAGTCGCCGAGCGACTCCAGGGCCGGGACCGGGGCGGTGAGCAAGGCCTCGTAGGTCAGCGCCCGACGACGCTCGGGGGCGTGGGCGGCGTAGGCCCGCTGCACGACCTGCGTCCGCTTGCGCCACCGCAGGGCCCGCTCGGCCACGTAGTCGAGGCGCTCCGGCCCCGTCATGTCGCGACCGCCCCCGACGACGTCCATCCACGCGCCCCTTCGGCTGGCGTCGAGCTGGCTGTCGACGACGTCACGGCCGTCCCGCCACACGACCAGGAGGCGTGATCGCGGCAGCAGACGACCGATGAGCTCAGCGGCCTGCGAGCCGTTGGGCTCCTTGACGATGATCGGAGCATCGGCCGAGCGGCCGCTGTCGGCTGCCTGCGCGGCGAAGCGCAGCAGGAGCATGCGGCGAAGGGCCGGCTCCCACACCGGGGCGTAGCGGTCGCTGAAGAAGTAGTCGTCCTGATCGCGCCGCCAGTCGTTGTAGACGAGCTTGTCGCCGGTGAAGCCGGTGGCGGGCAGACCGAGCAGGTCCGGCGAGAACAGGACCAGGTGCGTGCCGATCTGCGGCTCGTCGAGCGTCACGGCGTCGAGGTGCGCGCCCAGCATCCGCAGCAGCCAGGTGGTGCCGGTCCGCGGCGAGCCGATCATCCACACGAGCCGCCGCTCCACAGCGTCCAGCGCGCGCGCCTCCCGACGCTCCTTCAGGCCCACGGACTCAGAAGGCGCCCGGGGCGAGGTACACGCTCGCCACCGTTCGCGAGGTCGGTACGTCCTTCCACGGGCCGTGATCGGCCCAGTAGGCGCACGTCCAGCCAAGACCGGCCATGAGATCCCTGCGCGCGTGGTCCGGCAGCCCCCACTGCCAGTACTCGTGGACGTCGCGGTGCGGCCGCCCGTATCCCGGATGGATGTCGTCCAGCTGCGACCACTGGGGCACCGCGCCGTCGGACGGGGTGTTGGCGCGGTAGCCCTCTTCGCCGAGGTCCCAGAAGCGGACGACGTCGTCACCGGTCCAGGTGGGCTCGACGATGACGATGCACCTCGCCGTCTTGCTGTAGCGGCGGAGCACCTCGTCCCAGTCCGGGCCCACCTGGTGAAGCAGCACGTCGAGCAGGAGCACGACGTCGACCTGACCGACCGCTGCCACGCTGGCCTCGGATCCGAACTCACCAGACACCAAGCGCAGCCGAGGATCTGCCGCTGCGAAGGAGCGCACCGCATCGGTCAGCCCGGTGTCGACCAGGACTCCCGCGGTGACTCCCGGGCGGTCCAGGGCGTAGCGGACGTAACCGCCTTCCACCGCCCACACGCCGCCGAGGTCCGCGACGCTGCGTGCCTGCACGCGCTCCACCGCGAAGTCGATCGCGCGCAGCTTGGCGGGCTGCAGCGCCGACCAGTCGCTCGCTGGACGATCTACCCCCGCCCGAGCACGGCGCAGCATGCGAGGGCCTCCGGCTACTGTCAGGACGGTGAAGGACCGAGCGCTCCCTGGCGGCCCGATCGCTGCTCACTATGCCACCCGCACCGACGCTGATTCGCAGACCGCACCGGCCGAGGTGCGATCGGGCCTGGACCGCTTCCTGGCCGAGTTCCGACCCGAGGGCGTGCTGCTCGACGTCGGGTCCGGTATCGGTGGGAACCTCCCGGTCCTGGGAGCCCACAACGCTGTGCTCGGGTGTGAGATCGCCTTGTCTGCAGCGCGAGTCGCCGCCACTCGCGGTCCGGTGGTGGTCGCCGATGGCGCCCGGCTGCCGATCGTGACCGGCACCGTCGGAGGTGTCGTGTGCACGGAAGTGCTCGAGCACGTCGATGACCCGTCCGCGGTGTTCGCCGAGATCGCGCGCATCCTGCGGCCCGGCGGTTACGCCTACGTCACCGCCCCGAACTACGCGAACCCGGCGGGGCTGCACAAGTGGCTCGCGGACAGGCGCAGCGGCCGTCACGACTGGAACCCCTGGGGCGCCCACCATGGCGGTTACGAGGCCTTCATGACCGGCCGCAAGCTGTGGCGCGCGGCGGCTCCGCACCTCGAGCTCGTGCGGGTGCGCGGCCTCGACTACGGGCAGGCCCTCACCGGTCGCTTCGCTCTCACCGACCGGATCGCCGTGTCCCGCCCCGGCCAAGCCGTCGTGACGCGGCTGCTACCGCGGATGTACGCGAGCACGGGCCGCTTGGCCTGGCACGGCATGCACGTCGAGCTGGTGCTGCGGCGCGGCTAGCCCTGACTCACCTCATGCGTCGCGACCACGTACGCGTTGGCGACCTGCGCCCAGTAGTGCTCCGACCGAGCCTGCTCGCTGCGCGTGAGAACAGCCAGCGCAGCCAGCCGCAGCCGCTCGCGCCGGCGGCGGTGCCGCCCGACCAGCCCGGCGTCATCGAGGGGGAAGTCAGGTGCGGCCGTGCGCAGCAGCGCTGCGGACCGCGCGACCATCGCCGTCCGGCGGCGGAAGGTAGGCAGGTCGATCGCCCTGGAGTGGTAGGCCAGGGCAGCGGGGCGGTACTCCATCCGCAAGCCCTGCTGCGCAAGGCGGAACGCCAGCTCCATGTCCTCGTAGGCAGGGAAGGGGAAGCGCTCGTCGAACCCGTCTGCCGCGACGAGCAGCGCCCGCGGGATCGAGAGGTTGGCCGTGTAGAAGGCCGCGTAGGGCGGGTCCACGACTCCTTCGGTCAACCAGGTGTCATAGGCGAACTGCAGCCCCGACCGATCGAGCCAGTGCATGAAAGGGGTGATGCGCAGGTCGGGATGCCAGTCCACCCGACCGAGCACGCACAGGGTGTCGTCCGCGGCCGCGTCGTGCAGGTCGACGTGCTGTCGTAGCAGTGTCGACGTGACCACCACGTCGTCGTCGACGAACAGCACCAAGGGGGCAGCCGCCGCCCCCAGTCCGCGGTTGCGGGCGGCGGCCGGACCGGCGTTCCGCTGTTGCGTCAAGGCGATCAACGGCATCTTCCCTGCGTGGTCACGCAGCACCTCTGACGTGCGGTCCGTCGAGCCGTCGTCCACCGCCACCACCTCGAAGCTGTCCAGGTCGGACCTGGCCAGGGCCGACAGGCAGCGGTCCAGCAGCTCAGCGCGCTGGTAGGTCGGCAGCACCACGCTGAGTCGGGGAGCGGTCATCCGCGGGCCCGGGCGTAGGCCAGCTCGTGCTGCGGCCCGATGACGTCCCAGTCCCACAGGCGGGCCCGCGCCGCACAACGGGCGGAGGTGTCGGGAAGCCGAGCGAGCGCAACAGCCTCGAGAACGGCGTCGGCGAGGGACGCGGGATCATCGGGCGCGGCGATCCTGCCCACCGAGTCGGTCACGATCTCGGGCATGCCGCCCGAGCGGCTGCAGACCACCGGCGTCCCGCAGGCCAGCGACTCGACCAGCACGAGGCCGAAGGCCTCCTCGACGCTGGGCAGCACGCTCACCGTCGCCTGCCGGTAGCGCTCGGGAAGGTCGGCGAGAGACCCGGCGCCGAGGTCGTCGACGACGTCAGCAACCGCCCGGCGCAGGCCCGGGTCCAGCGCATCGAGGGCGGCCGCCGGGTCTCCGCCCCCGCCCAGCACAAGGCGTGCGTCCGGCAGCTTCTCGAGGACGCGCGGAAGGGCTTGCAGCATCGTCACGAGCCGCTTCCGTGGATCAGCGGCGAAGCCGTTGAACAGCAGCCGCGGCGGGCCGTCCGGGGCCGCGGTGCGGGTGGCGAAGTCGCGGACTCGTACCCCGGGAGACAGCACGAGCGGACGGCGACCCACCAGACCTTCCACCCCTGCGGCAGCAGACTGGCTCAGGGCTGCGGGGACGCGAACCGTCCGCACGGCGCTGGACAGCAGCTGCCTGCTCCAACGACGTCCAGGGGCGTTCGTCGCGGACGGATGGCCCAGCACCGTGTAGACGGAGGGCAGGAGCAGTGCGGCGGCCGCGAGGCCACCGGAGGGCACGAGCGAGTGCACGACGTCGTACCGGTGCCTCGACAGGTGCCGCAGGGCGGTGACGCCGAAGGTGTCCAGGGCACTCGCCCCGTCCCACTCGGGCTGCCAGAGCGGCAGTCGGACCAGGCCGGGCTCGCAGCTCGCGGATGCACCCGCGTCGGCTCCCGTGACGATGTCGACCTCGTGGCCCTGCTCGCCGAGCCACCTGCCGAGGTCGTGCAGGTACCGCTCACCGCCACGTCGCACCGTCGGCCAGCTGTAGGGGTGGAGCAAGGCGATCCGCACCGGGCCCACACTAGGATCCCTCTCGTGGCCTCCCCCCGCACCGCCTCGATGCGCGCGTACTGGGAAGAGCGGGCCCGTCTCAACGCCGCCTTCTACGTAGACACCAGCCTCGACTACGAGGCCCCGGACATGGAGCGGTTCCTCGAGACGGGCCGGGTGGTCGTGGGGCTGGCCCTGGACGACGCGCCGGTCACGCCGGCCGCGACCGGTCTCGCCGTGGAGATCGGCTGCGGCCTGGGTCGCATCTGCCTCGGCCTGACCGAGCGATTCGACCGCGTCATCGGCTACGACATCTCCAGCCAGATGCTCGAGCAGGCCAAGGCGATCGTCGCGGACCGCCCCGTCGAGCTTCGCCTCACCGACGGCGCATCGCTGCCCGGGCTCGAGGACCAGACCGCGGACCTCGTGGTCACCTTCACCGTGTTCCAGCACATCCCCGACGTGGACGTCATCCGCCGCTACATCCGCGAGGCGGGAAGGGCCCTCGCTCCGGGCGGGGTCTTTGCCTTTCAGTGGAACAACACCCCCGGATCGCGGCGCTGGCGGGTGCGCCGCACCGTGATGGCCGGCGTGCAGCGGCTGGGGCGCGGGGACCGGTACGGACGCGACCAACCGGAGTTCCTCGGCTCACGCGTGCCTCTCGCGGTGATCGATGCGGCCCTCGCCGACGCCGGACTGCGCCGGGTCGGCCTGCGGGACCCCGACCAGCTGTTCACCTGGGCCTGGGCGGTTCGCAGCTAGAGAAGAAGCCCGCGGTGCCGGATGCTGCCTTCGACCAGGCTCGCCGCGGAGACGACATCAGCCAACGCGACCTGTGCCGTGCGCACCGCCAGCGGCCTGCCGGGCCGGCTCCGCGCCTCCTGCACCGCCCCGACGAGCAGGGGCAGCGTGGCAAGGCACCCGACCCGGCGCCCGGTGAGTGCCAGCAGCACGCCCACTCCGGCGGTCTCGGCAGCTGCTGTTCGTCTGGTCAGGAAGACCTTGCGCCACATGCCCTTTCGCAGCTCGGGCACCTCCCGGACGAGCAGGGGAAACCCGCTGAGTCGGCGTCGCGAGCGCAGGTGGTCAAGGAACGACGCCGACAGCCAGCGGTGCTGCACCGTCGCCTCGGGAGCGAACTCAGCACCGGCGAGGCGAGCTGCGGCCGCACCCATCAGGACGTCCTCGCCGAAGCCCCTCCCCCCGGGTCCCAGCACGTCGAGGAGTACGAACCCGCCGACCTCCAGGAAGAGGTCTCGCGGGAGCGACAGGTTGCAGGTCTCGTGCAGCCCCGTGAGCGCTGAGACGGAGATGGACCGGTCCCACGGGCCGATGGCATCTCCGGGCCCAGGCCTGGTCGCACCCTGGACCACCGTGACCGAGCCGGGCGGGCACAGTGCCCTCAGCCACCCGGCATCCGGGAGGCAGTCGTCGTCGGTCAGCGCCAGGACGTCACCGCGACACCTCGCCACCCCGGTGTTGCGCGGCAGGGAGGGCCCACCGGTGGCCGCGAGGCGCAGGGCGAGGAGGGGAAGCGCGGTCCTGGCCGCCAGGCCCAGCAGCTCCGGCCAGGTGCCGTCCCGCGAACCGTCATCGACGAGCACCACCTCGAAGCCGCCCTCAGGCTCGCGCTGTCGCTCCAGCGCCTCGACCAGCTCTGCGAGGTAGCCCTGCCGGTCGTGGGTGGCGACGACGACGGACACCCGAGGCGTCGCCGCAGCCCACGAGGGGGAGCAGACCTCCGACAGCACCTGCCCGGTGCGCATCAGCGCGCCTCCTGCGCATGCATCTGTTCGAGGACGTCAGCCAGGCGTTCGAGGGTGTGCGCCGCCGCCGTCAGGAGCCCGCCTTCGGCCAGCCGCCGGCGAAGTCCCGGGTCCAGCGCCAACCGGTGCACGGCCGCCGCGAGCGACATCGGGTCGTCGGCAGGCACCTCGAGGCAGTTCGCGCCGTCCTCCAAGAACTCTGCGGAGCCGCCCTTCCGGGTGGCCACGACAGGTGTCGCCTGAGTCATCGCTTCCAGCGGGACCAGACCGAAGGGCTCGTCCCAGCGACTGGGGAACAGCACGACGTCGGCGGCGGCGTAGCGGGCTCGCAGCTCGCCTCTCGGAACTGCCTCGACAACGAGCCGGTCGGCGGCGCCCACCTCAGCGGCGAGCACCCGGAGCTCGCTGAGGTGCGTCGGCTCGGCGACACCAGCGATGCGCAGCCGGGTCTGCGCCGGCAGGTGCGCAAGGGCCCGGACCGCGGAGTCGAAGCCCTTCCGCGGCTCGACCCTGCCGACGGCGAGCAGCTCCCAGCTCCAGGGCCGGGGGGCGACCTCCCGGACGAGGGGGAAATCCAAGCCGTCCACTCCGCTTCCGACCACGGTCGCGCGAGGGAAGGACCAGCGCGTCCGCTCCCGCAGCCGATCCCGGGTGTAGGCGCTCACGAACGCGTGTGCGTGCCGATCCAGGTCGGCGAGCGTCGTCGGCACACCGCACAGCGCCGTCCCCAGTGGACGAAGCAGGCTCGGGACTCGCCCCCACCCGCGGGACCAGGCGTCCACCTTGGGACCGTAGTCAGGCCACTCGTCGCAGATGTTGAGCACGGCCGGCACCCCGGCCCGGTCGAGTCCGGCGAGCAGCGACAACGACATGCCGCCCATGTGCCACACGGAGACGACGTCGGGTCGGAGCTCGTGAAGGGCAGCGCGCAGTCGCTCCTGGTTGCGTCTCTCCAACGCCCATCGCTGAACGAGGGAAGGGCGGTGGAAGGCATGCGCCGACCAGTACCACTCGAGCTCACGTCGCACGTGCGGCTGCGACACCTCAGGCTCCACCACCCCTGCCACCGGCTCGGCCGTGGTCAGCACCGACACCTCGTGCCCCCGCGCCCGCCAGGAGTCGACGACGTCGCGGCAGGAGAGCTCGTACCCGCCCATCGCGTTCGGCGGGTACAGGTTGCTGAGCACCAGAACACGCACGGCTCACGAACCTCCGCGCCCATGGCCCAGGTGCGCGGGCACTTGCCGCCACCAGTGCGCCGCCAGGCCGCGACGGCCGCGGAGGCCGGCGCCCAGAGCGAGACGGACTGCACCCAGTGCGTTGAGGAATCGCCACACCACCACTCGCCTGCCGAGGAACCGACGGACGACGACGTTGGCGTTGGCGATCACCACCTGGTCACGGCTGTTGCCGTAGCGCTGCTCCCCCGAGGCGTTGCCGACATGGCGCACGACGGCGGTGGGCGTGAACCACGTCTGCCAACCCGACTGGTGGGCCCGCCAGCACCACTCGAGGTCCTCGGCGTACATGAAGAACGACTCGTCCAACGGCCCGAGCTCGTCCAGGGCAGACCGGCGCAGCAGGAGCGCCGCGCCCACTGCCCAGCCGACGGGGCGCTCCGTCTGGTGGTCCCAGCCCGGGGGCAGGCAGAGCCGGTCCGCCGTCGCCTTCGGCAGCAACCGCGCGAGTCCGAAGCTGCCGATGGCAGCGACGACCAGGCTCGGGAGCGGGTGCGCCGAGGCCTCCCGCGCCCCGTCGGGACGCAGCAGCAACGGCGCCACGACGGCAGCCCGCGGTTGTCCCACGGCGACCCGGACGAGCTGACCGAGGGCGCCTGGCTCCGGCCACGCGTCGGAGTTGAGGGTGACGAACCAGGGAGCCGTCGACCGCCGCACCAGGGCGTTCACCCCCGCCGCGAACCCGACGTTCTCCCCGACCTCGACCTCGACCTCGGGGAACCGAAGGCGGACTTCCGTCGCCGTCCCGTCGTCGGAACCGTTGTCCCGCAGCAGGACGTGCAGGTCCACGTCTGCGGACGAGGCGAGCAGCCGGTCGATCGCCTGCACGGTGAGGTCGCGGGTGTTCCAGGAGACGATGCCGACGTCGACCCGAGGACGGTCCGGCGTCGGCATTCGCCATGGTGGCACAGCTAGCCCCCGCCTCGGTCGGCGAGAGCGAGCCAAGCCTGTTCCAGCTGAGCCACCTGAGAGCCCAGTTCGAAGTGGGCTTCCACGTGCGCGCGGCCGGCGGCTCCCATGGCGGCCCAGCGCTCGGGATGGCCGACGAGGTCCACGACGCCGGCCCGAAGTGCCGCGACATCGCCTTCCGGTACGAGGATCCCGGCGGCCGGTGGAACTGCCTCCGGGATCCCTCCACTCGCAGTCGTCACGACAGGAACGCCGCACGCGAGCGCTTCGAGGTTGACCAACCCGAGCGACTCGGCGTCCCCGTCGGCAGCGACGCGGCTCGCGGTGATCAGGAGGTCGGTGTCCTGAAGGGCCCGACGTACCTGGCCCGGCACGGAGCCGTCGAGCATCACTGCGTCGAACCGGAGCTCGGCGAGCAATCGACGCAGGTCCGCCTCGAGGGGCCCGAAACCGACGAACTGGACGGCAAGGCCCTCGAGTCCCGCCAGAGCCCGCGCGACGTCGAGGACCCCCTTCTTCTCGACGTACCTGCCGGCAAACGTCACCAGCGCGGGGCGCCCAGCCACGGCTCGCCGCACCCGGAACGGGAACTGCGAGAGGTCGAGTCCCGAGGGGATCACCTGCAGGACCTCGTCAGGGATGCCGGCTCGCGAGGCAGCGTCGGCCAGGAACCCCGACGGGACGACGACCAGATCTGCGAGCGTCGCCGCCGGGCAGCCCTCGACGAGCAGGTCGTGGCCGTGCAGCGACACTCCCCAAGGACGCCGGGTTCGCCTGGCCACGGCCTCCACATGCGCTGCCCAGTAGCCGAAGTGCCCGTGCAGGACCCGCGCCTGCTGTCTCAGCGCCACCCCTGCGAGACCTGTCCGCAGGACCCGGTCTCCGCGGGCCGACGCCCAACCCAGGTCGTACGACGGGACCGCCGGGACGCTGACCGTGCCCCGGTGACCGAAGGCCACGGAAGGTCGCGTCCGGCTGCTGGTGGCGACGACGTCGGCGACAAAGCCCTCGGACGGGCGGACCCAGTCCCGCGCGACGTGCAACACACCCGGTCTGCGCACGTGACACACCTTAGACCGCGGATGAGAGAGTTCTCCGGTGACGACAGCAACGATCGCCCAGGCAGGCGAGCGGCGGTCGTCGCGCATCGAGTCGCTGCGGGCGCTCGCGGCGCTCGCCGTGGTGGTTGGCCACTCCTACGGCTGGTCGCACCTCTACGCCGGCTCGTTGTACGGCAGCTACCTCGGCAGGGCACTGCTCGGCGGTGGGTTCGGAGTCACGCTCTTCTTCACCCTCAGCGGCTACCTGTTGTTCCTGCCGTTCGTGAGGTCGACCTGGGGACACGCGCCGCGGATCGCGCTCAAGCAGTACGCCCTCAACCGGGCCCTGCGGGTGCTGCCCCTCTACTACGTGGTCATCGCGTTCTTCCTGGTGACCGAAGGCGGCACGCAGCAGCACCTGTGGTGGCGGTACGCCTTGATGATCGAGGGCTTCTGGTCGGACTCGGTCGCTCGCGTGGACGGGCCGATCTGGTCGCTCGCCGTGGAGGTGCAGTTCTACGCGCTGCTGCCCTTGTTCGCTCTCCTGCTGGGGCGGCTGTCACGAGGCTCACTGCGGACGGCGGCGGTGCTGGTCCTCGCTCTCGGCCTGGCCGCCCTGGCCCTCCGTGAGCTGACGGTGCACCGCGGCAGCCCATCCCTGGCGTGGCGGTACTCCCTGCCGGCCTGGGCGGTGTTCTTCCTTCCCGGTCTGCTGCTGGCGATGGCGAAGGTCCGCTGCGAGCAACGCGTTCCCAGCCGGCTGCAGGCAGGTCCCCTCGCACAGCCGCTGGTGTGGATCGCGCCGTCGGTCGGTCTGCTGCTCGGGGTTTTCGCCAGCTACCGGTGGGACGCGCTGCTGCTGCCCGGCTGGTTCCTGCTGGTGGGATCCTGCGTGCTGCCACTCGGAAGCGACCGAGGGCTGCGGTGGCTCGACTGGCGTCCGCTCAGCCTCGTCGGCGTCGCGTCCTACAGCCTGTACCTCTGGCACGAGCCGCTCGTGCGGCACTTGCGGACGGCGACGTGGGGACCGCACGGCTTCCTCGCCCTGCTGGCGGTTGCCGCCCCCGTGTCCATCGCGGTCGCACTGGTCAGCTACCGCCTCATCGAGCGGCCGTTCCTGCTGCGCCGTCGGCAGTGGTCCCGGGTGCCGGACCTGGACGAGCTGCCCGCCTTCGTGACCTCGTCGAGCTACTGGGAGGCCCGCTACGCGGCCGGTGCCACCTCAGGAGTCGGCTCCTACTCCCAGCTCGCGCGGTTCAAGGCGGAGGTGCTCAACGCGTTCGTCCGGGAGCACCACATCAGGTCGGTCGTCGAGCTCGGCTGCGGCGACGGCAACCAGCTGTCGCTCGCCGACTACCCCTCGTACGTCGGATACGACGTCGCGCCATCCGCCGTCGACCTGTGCCGTACGGCCTTCCGGAAAGACCGGTCCAAGTCGTTCCACCTCTACGACCCCCTGACGTTCCAGCCCGACGAGACGTCCGACCTCGCACTGTCGTTGGACGTGATCTTCCACCTCGTCGAGGACGAGGTCTTCGAGCGACACATGACCGACCTGTTCTCGCTGGGTAGCCGCTTCGTGGCGATCTACTCCAGCAACGACGAGACCCCTGACATCGGCCACCACGTGCGCAACCGCCGGTTCACGACGTGGATCGAGGAGCACCGACCTGACTGGCCGCTGCTGCTCCAGGTTCCCAACCCGTATCGCGGCGCCGTCGAGGGCGCCATCTCGGACTTCTGGTTCTACGCAGCGCCGACGGAGCCGTCAGAGCATTAAGCGCCGGTGCCGCACCGAGCCACGCGCAAGCACCGCGACCTCGGCGAGGTCGACCACCAGCTTGCCTGCGAGGACCAGGGGCCAGTGGCGGCGACGAGCTCTGCCCGGCAGGTCCACAGCCCGGAACCGGACCCACGGGACCACGGCCACGAGCGTCACCGGGTGCCGCTTGGCGGCAAGCAGGCCCAACGAAGCCGCGATCGCCAGCGGATGGCTGCGCCGCCACCACCGGTGGCTGTAGAGAACAGTCGAGCCGTCGGAGCTGTGCGTCGCCGCGAACAGGGGTACGTCCACCCACTTCTGCGTCTCGCGCAGCGCTGCCCACCAGGAGCTCGGACGGACGGCGTGGTGCACCAGGGCCTGCTCGACGTAGCTTGCGCTCGCGCCTGCCGCCAGAGCACGAAGCCCCAGGTCGGTGTCCTCGCCGGCGGCCCGCCGGTAGCGCTCGTCGAAGCCGCCCACCTGCTCCAGCACCCATCGGGGGTACCCGATGTTGCAGGTCTGGAAGGCCGTCGCGTCCTGCACGGTCAACGTGCGACTGAACGGACCGTCGAGGTGCGCGTCTGAGGGATCGGGCAGCGTCTGACCGACCGTGATCCCCGCCGGCGTGTGGGCGGCCAGGTGCTCGCGGACCCAGGACGGGCAGGGAACGCAGTCATCGTCGGTGAACAGCACCAGTGAAGCGGACGCCGCACGCCAGGCCACGTTCCGTCCGCACGCGGGTCCGGCGTTCGACTGGGCACGCAGCACCTTGAGGTCGAGGCGGTTCCCCCAGGACGCCAGCACGGCGGGAGTCTCGTCGCTCGACGCGTCGTCGTACACGACCACCTCGAAGCCCGAGATGTCCTGTGCTGCAAGGGATGTCAGCAGCCGGTCGAGGCTGGCCGCCCGGTTGAAGGTGGAGACGCAGACCGAGACGTTCGGAGTCATACCGCGAACGAGGACTGGTCACGACCGAGCTCAGCGGTGTACCAGGCGATCGTCTGCCGCAGGCCCTCTTCGAGAGAGACGACCGGCGCCCAACCGAGCTCCTCACGGGCGCGCGACGCGTCCGAGCACATCCGCCAGATCTCCGTCGGCCGGTCCGGGAGCACCCCGAGCTCCGCCACGATGGGGTCGCCCATCAGTCGCAGGATGGTCGTCGCGAGGTCCGCCATCGAGACCTCCTCACCACAACCGATGTTGTAGAGACGGCCGGGCTTGCCGTTCAGGCCCGCGGCGAGGAAGCCCGCCGCGATGTCGGTGGCGAAGTTGAACTCGCGGGTCTGGCGGCCCTGGGTCATGGCCAGCCGCTGCCCTCGAAGGGCCCGGACGATGATCTCGGGGATGATGCGGTCCGGGCTCTGCGCCGGTCCGTACGCGTTGAACGGCCGGACCATCACGATCGGCCAGTCCTTGCCCTGGTGGAACATCCGGCAGTACCGCTCACCCGCGTACTTCGAGACGGAGTACGGGGAGATGGGGTTGACGGGTCCGTCCTCCTGGAACGGCACGGCGACGTCACCGTAGATCTCGCTCGTCCCGGTGTAGACGAACTTGTCGAAACCGTAGGGAACGAGGGCTTGCAGGAGGTTCACGGTCCCCTGGACGTTGACCTGGACGCACTCGTCGACTCGGTTCCAGGACTTGCCGACATGGGTGTAGGCCCCGAGGTGGAAGACCAACCGAGGTCGCACCGCGGACGCGACCGCGTCCATCGCCGAACGATCAGTGAGGCTGCCCTCGTGCAGGCTGAGGCGGTCCCGCAGTGGGAGCAAGCGCTGCGGGTAGACCGACGAGACCGTGCTGGTGAGGGCGTGCACATCAGCGCCCTCGTCGAGGAGCCGGCGGACGAGGTGGCTCCCGAGGAAGCCCGTCGCTCCGGTCACCAGCACAGGCACACCGGTCAGCTCTGCCGTCATGGGGAGCGTCGGTAGAGCTCGAAGGAACCGCGCTGAGCGTCCTGCTTCGCCTCGAGGGTGAACCCGTGGTCACTCCAGTTCGCCTCGATCGCGGCCGACCCGACGGACTGGAAGGTGCTGGCAACCAGCACGAGCCCCCCGGGTCGCAGGATCCGCTTGACCTCTCCGGGAAACGGCATGTAGTTCAGGCTTGCGACGAGGTCCACGGTCTCGTCGCCCAGCGACAGCCGCAGCCCGTCACCGAGGTCGAACGTCAGGTTCACCACCCCCTGGTGCTGCTCTCGTGCGCGCCGAACCATCTGACGGCTGCTGTCGACCCCGACGACCGTGGCCGCTGGCCACCTCTTCGCCATGACTGCGGCGCTGCCTCCCGCGCCGGTCCCGAGATCCACCACCGTCGAGGGCTCACAGGTGATCCGACTCAGCCCGTCACGGAAGGCGAGGTGGTGGCTCTCGTGCTCCTCAGCCCTGGCCCAATCCCGGTTGCTCAGCTCGAAGAAGGCGCGCGACAACAGGTTGTCCAGGGCGCTCTGGGTCCCGAGGAAGAAGCCAGTGACGGCGATCCGCTCGCGCGACGGTCGACTTCGGCGGTCGAGCGCGGCTACCAGCGCACTGCCGAGCCGTCCTGCACGTGTGGACATGACCACAGCGTAGGACGGGCCTTCTTGGCCTCCGTCACGCCAGCCACGGGCTTCCTCCTTCCGTTGCCAGGTAGGTCATCTCGGTGACGTCCTTCTGCGTGTCCATCGACTTCCAGAACCCGTGGTGCCGATAAGCGCGGAGCGTGCCGGCGGCGGCCAGCGCGGGCAGCACGTCGCGCTCCAAGTCGGGGCCGGGCCAGTCGTCGAAGACGTCCCGGCCGAAGGCGAAGAACCCTGCGTTGATCCAATGGCCCTCGAGCACGGGCTTCTCGTGGAACCCCCGTACGCGGTCATCCGCGTCCAGGTCCAGGGTGCCGTACTGCGAGCGGAGCGGGACGGTGGTGACCGTGCCGACCGTGCCCTCCGTGGCGCGGTGGGCCACCAGGAGACTGCCGAGGTCCACGTCACCCAGGCCGTCGCCGTAGGTGGCGAAGAAGGTTGGCCCTACATGCTCGGCAACGAGCCGGAGGCGGTCACCGGTACCCGTCTGCTCGCCCGTGTCGATGCAGGAGAGCGAGACCCCGAGCCTGCCCTCTGCGTCCCTGGCCCAGGCATCGACCAGGTCACCTCGGTAGCCGGTCGCCAGCACGAAGCGGGAGATGCCCTGTGCCAGGTAGACCTCGACGAGGTGCTCCAGGACCGGGCGGTCGCCAACCGGGAGCAGAGGCTTCGGCACGTCCTCGGTGAGGGGCCATGCCCGGGTGCCTCGGCCGCCGCACAGGACGACCGCAACCAGGTCGGCGGATGTCATTGCGCTCACCCTAGACGCTCGCTGACTCTTGACCTGCCCGCCAGGAGTGCAAGGGTGAAGGTCTTCCCGTCGTCGACCGACCTGGAGGACCGAACGTGCGCCTGACCACGACAGCAGCAGAGCTCATCTCGACCCTGACCAAGGAGGCTGACCTGCCTGAAGGCGGCCTGCGCATCGCGCAGAAGGACCAGAGCCCGGGCCTGACGATGGAGCTGGCACCCGAGCCGGCCGGCGAGGACGACGTCCTGCGCCGCCACGGGGTGACGGTGTTCCTCGACAGCGTCGCCGTCGAGCGCCTGCAGGACGAGGTGCTCAACGCGCGCACGAACGAGGCCGGCTCAGCCTTCTTCCTCGAGTGAGGTCCTAGGACCCCTGACCGATAGCAGGACCGACCTCCACCCGGCGAAGGTGGTGCTCCCCCGATCAAGGAGCACTCATGACCCTTCGCCTGAACACCCTCGCCCTCGCCGCTGCGGTGGCCGTCGTCGCCACGGCCGGGGGCGCCGCGACCCTCGCCCTGGCGAGCGACAGCTCCCCTTCCGAGGCCGGCAACAACCAGCCGATCGACGACAACCACCCGAGCGCCGCCAGCCCCAGCCCGAGCCACCGAGCGACTGTGACGCCGGAGGACCGCAGCGACGCGACGCCAGAGGCCAGCCACACGCCCGACAGCCGCACCGCGACCAGCACGGCGGTCAGCCGCGCCCCCGAGGCCGGCGACGACAACGGCGGGGCGACCCCAAGGGCCGTCCGCACCGCGGAGGCCGGGGACGACAACGGCGGAGCCACTCCCCGGGCCAGCCGTACCCCCGAGGCCGGTGACGACAACGGCGGAGCCGCACCCGAGCCGGTGCGCACCGCTGAGGCCGGCGACGACAACGGCGGCAGCAGTGGCCGAGGCGGCTCGGGCGACGGCAGCGGAGGCGGTAGCGGCAGCGGAGGCGGCACAGACGACGGATCCGGCCACCACTGAGCGCCTCCGGCTGAGAGGGTGCAGGGGTGACCTCGCCTGATCTTCGCCCCGTCAGGGTGGGACGCGCTGTCGCGACGTTCCTCCTGACGGGGCTTGCCGTGCTCACGATGGTCGCCCTGCTGCTTGCCCTCTCGCAGAAGCGGAACGCCACCGCCGAGGCCATTCGGGACGCCCGGACCCTCACCAACCTCGAGGCGACAGACGTGATCGGACCGCTGCTCACCGACGCGTCCCTCGTCCCGGGCACGCCTGACCACGCAGCCCTCGCGCGGGTGGTGGAGAGCCGGGTCCTCGGGACGCACATCGTGCGCGTCAAGATCTGGGACCGGACCGGGACCATCCGCTACAGCGATGACCCAGCACTGATCGGTCAGCACTTCGGTCTTCCCGCCGAGGAGTTGGCGGTTCTCGCCTCCGGCAGGACCCAAGCCGAGGTGAGCGATCTCAACGAGGCCGAGAACCGCGACGAGCGTCGCTTCGGCAAGCTGCTGCAGGTCTACCAGGGGGTCCGGACGACCAGCGGGACGCGGGTGCTGTTCGAGACCTACCAGCCGTACTCCGTGATCACTGTCGCGAGCCGCCGGCTGTGGCTCGCGAGCCTGCCGGTCCTGCTGGCCGCCCTGGTCGTGCTCTACCTCGTGCAGGCCCCCCTCGC
>JAODNB010000218.1 GCA_025464795.1 Frankiales bacterium | reverse complement strand
AGACCCTCGGCGTCTCGGGGAACATCGCCGTCAGCGAGCGCGCGGCTGAGGGCAGGGCCCTCGGCCGGTTGTCCGACATCGGCTGGGGCACCCGGCTTCGCGCCGTCTTCGCCGAGCCGGACGGCCCCGTGCCGGACGACGTGGTGCAGGCCGTGGTCACCGTGCTCGCCGGGTGGGGGTGGGAGGAGCGGCCCACCACTGTCGTCGCCCTCCCGTCGACCTCACGGCCCCAGCTGGTCGCGTCCCTCGCCGCACGGCTCGCTCAGGTGGGGCGGTTGCGGCTCGCCGGGACGCTCGACCTGGCTCACGGCACGCAGGGCGGCCGCTCCAACTCCGCGCAGCGGCTGCGGGCCGTCAGCGGCGCCTTCGCTGTGCCGCCCGGCTGGTCCTTCGACGGCTCACCGCTCCTGCTCGTCGACGACCGCACCGACACGGGCTGGACGCTCACGGAGGCAGCGCGGGTGCTGCGACGCGCCGGTGCTGGTCCGGTGCTCCCCCTCGTCCTCGCCGTCGACGGCTGAGCGGTAGGTTCTGGCCATGGCTGGCACTGCTGCGAAGAGCAAGAGCAACGTCCCGATGTACGTCGCCACGATCATCGGGCTCGCTGTGTACGCGGTCGGGACCTACGCCGTCGTCCAGACGGCGGGGGGCACCGACGTGACGAGCACCGACAGCAACACGCCCAACGGCGTCACCGTGGGTCCGCCCGCCTTCAAGTGACCGACCTGTCCGCCTGGCGCGGGAAGTCGGTGATCATCACCGGCGGCAACTCCGGGATCGGCCTCGAGGCCGCCCGGGCGCTCCGGGCGGCCGGCGCCGACGTGGTCCTGGCCTGCCGGGACCTCGCCCGGGCCTCAGCCGTGGCGGACGGGATGACCGTCCGGCAGCTCGACCTCGCCGACCTCGACAGCGTCGCGGCGTTCGCGTCGGCCACGACGTCCGTCGACGCGCTGATCTGCAACGCGGGGATCATGGGCGGGCCGCTGCTGGGCACCGTGCAGGGCCACGAGCGCCAGATGGGCACCAACCACCTGGGACACGCAGCGCTGATCAGCGGCCTGTTCCCGCTGCTCGAGGCGGCCCGCGGTCGGATCGTGATCATCAGCAGCATCGCCGCCCGCGGCGGGAAGCTGAACGCCAGGATCGGCGTCGATGACCTCGTCAGCCCGCCCGGCTACCTGTCCGGCCCCGTCTACGCCAACTCCAAGCAGGCGAACCTGCTGTTCGCCCAGGAGCTGCACCGCCGGGTCGGCTCGCGGGTCGCGGTGGTCGCCGCCCACCCGGGCGTCAGCTGGACGAACCTGTTCGCACGGCAGCTGAGGGACGAGGGCAAGGCCTGGCTGGTCCCGGCGCTCCAGCTCGTCCGGCCGATCGTGTTCCAGACTGCCAAGGCTGGTGCCCAGCCGACCCTGCGGGCGCTGAACGAGGCCAGCGGGTCGTTCGTCGGCCCGAAGCGCCTCAACCAGTACCGCGGGCCGGCGGAGCTCCTCGAGGTCTACACGACCGGCAGCGATCCCGCCGTCGCCGCTCGGTTGTGGGAGGTCACCGAAGAGGTGCTGGGAGCCCCGCTCCCGGCCTGACGTGTCCGCCGTCTTGTCCACAGGTTGCACGAAGGAGTGGACCAAGCGGTGGACAACACCCGCGATCGGGGGACAACCAGGGTCTGGCCTGTGGACATCCTGTTGGCAAAAAGTCCTTGTTTCCCAGGCCTTGACGTGAGGAACGTCACGCGCGACCTTTACCACGTCGCCGAGGACGAAGGACTCCCGCAAGGGGCGCCTGAGGATCAGACGATGGGGCCAGCAACGCACGGCAGGTCGAGCGATCGACCTCCCGGTGCAGCGGGCCTGACCGGTAGGGCAGCGCAGGTGGTCGGGCAACTGACTGCAGGCGAAGCAGGACCGGGACCCGTCGTCGGGACGCAGGGCTGACGCGCAAGCGCCGGTCAGTGCACCGAAGACGTCGAGGCCCCTCCATCTCATACATGGAGGGGCCTCGTTCCATTCTGGGGGTGCGATGCCCCTCAGGCGCTGAGCGACACGACCATCTTGCCGGTGTTCGCCCCGGCGAGCAGCCCGAGGAAGGCCTGCGGGGCGTTCTCCAGACCGTGCACGACGGTCTCGCGAGCCTGCACGCGGCCGTCCGCCAGCGCCGGGAGCACCTCAGCCAGGAAGTCGGCCTGGTGCGGGCCCTGGTCGCCGGCGAGGAAGCCCTCGATCCGCAGCCGCTTGCTCACGACCTGCATGAAGCCTCGCGGCCCGCGCGGTGGGGTCGCGGCGTTGTAGTCGCTGATGAGCCCGCAGACCGCGATCCGGCCGTGCTCGCGCAGGACCGACAGCGCAGCCTCGAGGTGCTCGCCGCCGACGTTCTCGAAGTACACGTCGATGCCGCTGGGTGCGGCTGCCTGGAGCTGGGCGAGGACCCCGCCGCGGTAGTTGAACGCGGCGTCGAACCCTATCTCCCGCAACCAGGACACCTTCTCGTCCGTACCGGCTGAGCCGATGGCGGTTCCGCCCCGCAGCTTGACGAGCTGACCGACGAGCGAGCCCACCGCTCCAGCGGCGCCGCTGACGAAGACCGTCTCTCCGGGCTGCATCGCGGCGACCTTGAACAGGCCGGCCCAGGCTGTCAAGCCGGGCATCCCCAGGACGCCGAGGTAGGCCGACGCGGGCACGGACGTGGCGTCGACGCGACGGAAGCTCCGGGCGGGCCCGACGGCGTAGTCGCGCCAGCCCTGCATGTGGAGCACGAGGTCCCCGACGGCATGGCTGTCCGATCGCGAGGCGACCACCTCGCCCACCGCCCCGCCCTGCAGCGCCGCGCCCACGGCGAAGGGTGGGATGTAGGACTTCGTGTCGTTCATCCGGCCGCGCATGTAGGGGTCGACCGACATCCACAGGTTCCGGACCAGCACCTCCCCCTCCGCCGGGTCGGGGACCTCCGCCGTGACGAGGCGGAACAGGTCTTCGGTGGGCTGTCCCGTCGGGCGGGCGACCAGCTGGATCTCGCGGCTCTGAGGCATGCCAACAGCCTGACATGCCCGGTGAGGCGCGTGTCACACGCCGGAAACGCCTCGATGACGCACGTCAGCAGCAAAGTGCGGCACACTTGTGAGCGCACGACGCAGACAGTGGCGTGCCCAGGACCGGAGGGGGAGGTGCACGATGCCTCGTGCACGCGCCCGGTCGGCCCAGGCTGTCGGTGACGGCCCCTCGGTCCTGATCATCTCGGCCGCCATGGGCGCAGGGCACGACGGCGTCGCCTACGAGCTCGAGCGCCGGTTGCACGCGCGGGGAGCGCAGGCGAAGGTCTACGACTACCTCGAGATGCTTCCCGGCCGGATGGGGCCGTTCTACCGCTCGTTCTACGCCGGCCAGCTGAAGTACGCGCCGAGCTCCTACGAGTGGCTCTACGGCAAGATCGACCGTGGGCTGCTCGCCCCCACCGCCCGCTGGCTGGGGCAGATGGGCAAGCGCAAGGTGCGCAAGATCGCCCGCGACTACGACGTGGTGATCTCGACGTACCCGCTGGGCTGCCAGGCGACCGGCGCGCTGCGCAAGAAGGGTCAGCTCGCCATCCCGGCCGTCGGGTTCCTCACCGACGTCGACGTCCATGGCCTGTGGCTCCACCCCGGCATCGACAAGAACCTGACGGTCTGGCACGGCAGCGCGGTCGAGGCCGCCAACCGGACCGGTGTCCCGTCGCAGGCCGTCGGCCCGGTGCTCCCCGACCGCTTCCTCGATCCCGCCACCCCCCTCGAGCGCAGGCAGGGCCGCGAGATCATGGGCCTCACCGAGGACGAGGTCGTCGTGCTCGTGGTCGCCGGCTCCTGGGGCGTGGGCGACATCGGCAGCACGGCCCGGCACCTGCGGGACGCGGGTGTGGGAACCCCTGTGGTGCTCTGCGGTCGCAACGACGAGCTGCTGCGCGAGATGGATGCTGAGGACGGCATCGTCGGCATCGGTTGGACCAGTGAGGTGCGCACGCTGCTCGCCGCCGCTGATGTGGTCGTGCACAACGCGGGGGGCCTGTCCTGCCTCGAGGGCTTCGCGATCGGCGTGCCGGTCATCGGCTACGCCTGCCTGCCCGGGCACGGCCACCGCAACTCGCTCGCCATGAAGCTCGCCGGTGTCGCCGCCGACGCCACGACCGCAGAGGAGCTCCTGACCGAGGTCCGGCGGCTCGCCCGGACGGCTGAGGGCGCCGCCATGGTCCAGCGCGCCCGCGACCTGTTCCTGTCGGACCCGACGGACCTGCTGCTCGAGCTGGCCAAGGCACCCGTCTCCATGCCCGTACGCAGCGCCACGCGTACCTGGGCCTCCCGGGCAGCAGCCGTCACGGTCGCGGTGCCGGTGACCATGGGCGCCCTCTCGTTCGGCGTCGCCCAGGCGACCGTGCACGCCAGTCTCGGCGTCGCCGAGGGCAAGGGCGCGATCTACGTCGCCGCTGTCGTCGACCACACCCAGGTCAACGACCCCACCGTCGTGACAGCCCTGCGCACGAGCAACGTGTCCGCAGCCATCCGCCACGGCGCCAGCGCGCCGACCCCCACGGACGTGCGCGCGCTGCTGACGTCAGGTGTCAGCGTCGTCGGCGCCGAGACGGGCAGCCGGAGCCGCAACCCACGTCGTCTGCGCCAGTCCATGAACGCCGCGGCCGCAGCCGTGTCCGCGACGGACGACACCCGGCCCAAGGTGATCTGCCTGCGCACCCCTGGGCTGGTGGAGAAGGTCGTCGCCTGGGACCACCACCTGCAGCTGGCCCTGCCGCGGCTGATCCTGCGGAACGGAGCACTGCCGACCAGCCTCCACGCGGGCGAGGAGGTCGTGCTGGACGAGCGCGGCCGCACCCCGGGGCAGGTCAGGGCCGACGTCGCCGCGCTGACGGCGTACGTCGCCGACGCGCACCTGCCGCAGCAGCCGATGCGGGCGCTCTGGCGTACGGCCTGATGCTCGGCAAGCTCGTGCTTGCCGGTGGCCTCGCCGCTGCCGCTGCCCAGGCAGCCCCGCTCAGCACGTTCGTGCCGGCCCTCAAGCCGCTCTTCCCCCGGCTGAACGGCCGCGGTCGGCCGGGCCACGTGGCTCTCACCTTCGACGACGGACCGGACGAGCAGAGCACCCCCGCCTTCCTGCGCGTCCTCGACGAGCTGGACGTGCGGGCCACCTTCTTCCTGCTCGGGGAGATGTGCGCGCGCTACCCGTCGATGGCCCGCCGCATCGTCGACCAGGGCCACGAGGTGGCCGTGCACTCCTGGGACCACCGCAACCACCTGCGGAACCTGCCGGGACCCCGCACCTTCGAGCAGCTCGCTCGGACGACCGACATCATCGAGCAGCAGACCGGCGTGCGGCCGTGCTGGTTCCGCCCCCCCTACGGAGCCCTCACCTCCGCCGACCTCGTCGCGGCTCGGTCGCTCGGCCTGCAGACCGTGCTCTGGACGGCCTGGGGACAGGACTGGCAGCGCGACCTGACACCCCGCAAGGTGCTGGACGAGGTGGTCTCCGGGGTCGTCGACGGAGGCACGGTCCTGCTGCACGACAGCGACTGCACGTCCGAGCCCGGCTCGTGGCGGGCGACGTTGGGGGCGCTGCCGATGCTGGTCGACTGGTGCCGCGACCGGGACCTGCACGTGGGCACCGTAGGGGCCCACGGCCTCGCAGCATGACCTCCGTCGTGCTCGCGACGACGGCGGCTCTGGGAGCGGCGGCGATGTTCGGTCTCGCGTCGGCGTTGCAGCACCGCGAGGCGGGTCAGGTCGAGCCCACCCTGCACCCGGGACTGCTGCTGTCCCTGGTCAAGCGCCCGCTGTGGGTGCTCGGCTCCGTCGCGGATGTCGGCGCGGTCGGGTTGCAGGCGGTGGCTCTCGGACTCGGCTCCGTCGCGCTCGTGCAGACCCTCCTGGTCGCGGGGCTCCCCCTGGCGGTCCTGCTCTCGGCGGTGCTCGCACGGCGGGGACTGCACCAGCACGAGGTCGTGGGCCTCGTGCTGTGCTCGTCGGGGTTGGCCCTGCTCGGGCCAGCCCTCGCCTCCACGCCGTCGTCGCACACGCCGTCGCGCGCAGATGCGGTGGTCGCGGGGGTCGTGCTGACCACCATCGTGCTCGCGCTGCTGGCCGTCCGGGGGCGGGCGCGCTTCGGCGGGATGCTCGCGGGGCTGGCCTCCGGTGCCACGATCGGAGCCGGCTCCGTGCTGCTGGCCGTGTGCGCTCACCGGTTCCCCGACTGGAGCGAGCTGCTCGGGTCCTGGGCCCTCTACGCCGCCGTGGTCGTCGGCGGTCTCGGGCTGCTGCTGGCGCAGGTCGCCTTCCAGAGCGGGGACCTCGGCGCCCCACTGGCCGCGCTGTCCGTCGCCGAACCGGTCGTCAGCGTCGTGCTGGCCGTGACGGTGCTCCACGAAGCCCTTCCCAGGAGCGGCGCGGGCCTGGCGGCCGCTGCGGCCGGGACGGTGCTGTCCGTCGCCGGCGTGCTCGCGCTGTGCCGGGCGGACACCCCTGTCGTCCTCTCCGCCTAGCAGCTCGGGTCACCGCAGCGGGGCACCGTGGGGGTCCAGGTCGGACAGGGCTGCCCGCAGCAGCTGCAGCCCGTTGCGCGTCAGCGCATCGGCGTCGTCGATCTCGAGGCCGAGCTCCATGGCCGCGCCCACCGAGCCACCGGCGAACCCGATCGCGCTGACCACGGCCGTCCGCTCGGCCTCCGGGAGCTGCCCGAGGGCGAGCTCCAGCCGGTGGACCAGCTCGGCCTCGTGGGTGGCCTCGAGAGCCCCGTGCTGGTCGACCTCGTGCGGGGGCATCGTGCGCGCCCTCGACGGCCCGTCGCCCATCGCCGCCTCCTTCGCCGTGGTGGCCGTCCCGGGGTCTCCCCCGGGACGGCCGTCGCACCAGCCCTCAGGTCGCCTCACGGCGGTGTGTCGCTCGAAGCGACGCTTTTGGGACCGGGGGCCATGTATGGACTGGTGCGACGCCCACGCTAGTCGCATCCGCCGTGTTCTGCAGTCCCCCAGGCGGCGTCTGTGGATCCCGCATCCGCGCGGCGTTCAGCCCTCATGCCGCGGGCCCTTCCTGCCGACAGCCACTACGAGGCTCTCGAGAGGTGCGCCATGGTCGTGACGGTGATCGCAATGTGCGTGGGGAGCGTGCTGCTCGCAGCAGTCGTCGCCCTGGGTGTGGCTCGGTGGTTCGCAGCGCGCGCCGTCGAGGACGACCCGTTCATCGCTGAGGACGTCTTGCTCCCGGAGGGGCACCGGCCGCCTCCAGGGCTGAGCCCGCTCAGCCCGAGTGAGCGCTTCCTGTCGGCCGAGGCAACCCGCGGCCTGCGGGACCTCGAGAAGTACCTCATCGAGGCGGCGTAGCGTTACTGGTCATGACGACCCCTCACCTCGGCAGCAGCACCCTCATCGAGGAGCGGACCGAGGAGCGCGAGCTCCAGGACCCCGGCTCGTGCGCCCACATCGTGAAGGACCCGAGCAAGGTGACTGAGGCCTACATCCTCGGCACGCCGGTCGAGGCGCTCTGCGGGCACGTCTTCACACCGAGCAAGGATCCGAAGCAGCTGCCCATCTGCGACACCTGCAAGGACATCGCCGACATCCGCACGGACGGCAAGGGCGGCGAGATCAGCTGAGCGTCACCGCGGGCTAGGGAAGCCATGCCAGCGACCAAGACACCGACCGGTGGGACCTGGCCGGTGCGGTTCGGTGCGGCGGAGCTGGTCCGGGACCTCGACCGGCCGGCGGGGTGGATGCTCCTCGTCGACGGCACCCCGCAGTCCTACGTGGACCTGGATGACCTGCGGCACCTGGACTTCGAGTACGTCCGGCTGCTCGCCGATGTCATCGAGTCGCAGTTCGAGCCCGACCTCCCCCTCCGGGTGGTGCACCTCGGCGGCGGGGCGTGCACGCTGCCGCGCTACCTGGCGGCAACCCGGCCGGGCTCGACGCAGGTCGTCATCGAGGCGGACGACCTCCTCGTCGAGGTGGTGCGCCAGCAGCTCGGGACGCAGGGCTTCCGGCTGAGGGTCGGGGACGGCCGCGAGGCGCTCACGCACCTCGCACCGGGGACGAGCGACGTGGTCGTCGGCGACGTCTTCGTCGGTGCGCAGGTCCCGAGCCACCTCGCGACGCTCGAGCACGTGGCGGAGGTCGCAGCCGTGCTCGCCCCCGGAGGGGTGTACGCCATGAACGTGGCCGACTCCGGGACCCTGGCCTTCGCGCGTGGGCAGGCGGCCAACCTGGCGGCCGTGTTCGCGCACGCCGTGGTGCTGGCCGACCCGGGGCTGCTGCGCGGACGGCGGTTCGGCAACGTCGTCCTCGCCGGCTCCGACCGGCCCTTCGCCGTGGACGATCTCCGGCGGGTCACGGCGCGTTCCATCGGACGGGCCCGCGTGGAGGACGTGCGGACCTTCCTGCGCGGCGCGCGAACCACCACGGACCTGGCTCCGCCGGTCGCACCCCTGCCTCCCGCGAGCCTGTTCGAGTCCTGAGCGTCAGCCTCGTACGGCCTTGAAGTCCGGGGATCGCTTGGCCAGGAAGGCATCCACGCCCTCGCGGTACTCCGGGCTGTGCAGCGAGTCGTGGTAGTGCTGCCGGCTCTCCTCGTCATCGGCGCGCTCCCCTGCCGAGGCCTTCGCGATGAGGGCCTTGGCCCCGACCAGTGACACTCGCGCGCGTTGGGACAGGGTGGCGACGAGCGACTGCGTTCGGCTCTCGAGATCGGACGTGACCTCGTGCACCAGACCGATCCGCAGCGCGGTCGAGGCATCCACGAGATCCCCGGTCATGAGGATGTACGAGGCCCACGCGGGCCCCACCACATCGGTGAGGCGTGCCGTGGACTGCAGGGCGTAGACGATCCCGAGCTTGGCAGGCGTGATCCCGAAGCGCGACCGAGGCTCGCACAGCCGCAGGTCGCAGGCGAGAGCCACCTGCGATCCGCCGCCGATCGCGAACCCCTCGATCATCGCGACCGTGGGCTTCGAGAACGCCATGATCGCGCGCTCTCCGCCCGTCACCGCCTCGCCGTAGCGCTCGGCGTCCTCCGGGGTGCGACGCAGCGTCGTGAACTCGCTGATGTCGGCCCCGGCGCTGAAGGGGCCGCCTGCAGGGCCGCGGAAGACCACGACGTCGATGTCGGCGTCCGCATCGAGCGCAGGCATGATGCGCGAGAAGGCCTGCCACATCGCGAGGTTGATGGCGTTGTGCTTGTCCGGCCGGTTGAGCGTCACGGTGGCGACGCCCTCGTGACGGGTCACCAGCAGCAGGCCCTCGGCGTCCCCGAGCTCGGTGTTCACGGACTCCATCTTTCCCGACGGGTTCAGGGCGGCCTGCGACGGGCCGATCTTGATCAGGTGTCGTCGCTCCTCGGCGTGGTCAGCGCCGCCTCCGGGCTGGTCGCTGTCGGCGTCGTGGGCCACTGGAGCACCCGCCGTCGGGACTCCTTGGGACGGCCACGGACGTTCCCCGTTTGGAGCGTCTCGGTCCTGGCCGTCTTGAGCGTTGCAGCCGTGATCCCCGGCGTGCAGCGCCATCTCGAGGAGAGCCGGCTGTCGCGGGCGGCCTCTGCGCTCGTCGGGCACCGGGTCGGCGTCCACTGCCAGACCACCGCAGGGGCCCTGGTGGACGTGGGCAACGAGCTCGGGTACGTGCCCTACGACTCCGACGGCGTCCCGTTGCCCAGGACGACTCTCAAGCGCGACCCGTGCAAGGAGCTGCGCAGGTACCTCAAGGGCGGCCGCGACCACCCCTCACGGGACGAGGTCGTCGCGGTGCACGTGCTGACCCACGAGTCGATGCACATGCGCGGTGACACCAGTGAGGCGAGCGCGGAGTGCAAGGCCGTGCAGCGCGACCGCACGACAGCGACCCTGCTCGGTGCGACGCCGAAGCAGGCCTACCTGCTGGCCGTCACCTACTGGCTCACGGTCTACCCGGACATGCCGACGGACTACGTCTCTGCCGAGTGCAGGCCCGGCGGGGCCCTCGACCAGCACCTGACGAGCGCCCCCTGGAACCGCTAGCGCGCTCGACGCCGGGCCGAGGGCGGCGGTCCCGGTTCGCGGATCGGCTCGGCCTGCTCGTCGATGGCCTTCAACGAGGCGAGAACCGTGTCGAGCGACCGTGCCGGGTAGAAGCCGGGAAGGGTCTTGAGCAGGACGTCACCGTACTGAGCGGTCCACAGCCGGGGGTCCATGACCACGACGATGCCGCGGTCGGTGGTTGCCCGGATCAGCCGTCCCGCGCCCTGTGCGAGCAGGACCGCAGCCGGTGGCAGCGTGACGTCCATGAAGCCCCGGCTACCGGCGTCGGCGAGCCGGGCCTTCATGAGCGGATCGTCGACGTGCGGGAACGGGATCCGGTCGAGGATCACCAGCTGGCAGGCGGATCCGGGCACGTCGACGCCCTGCCAGAAGGACCGCGTGCCGAACAGGCAGGTACGGGCGTCCGAGGCGAAGCGGTGCGTCAGGGCACCGGGGGTGTCCTCGCCCTGCAGGAGGACCGGCAGGTCGGTCTTGGCGCGCACGGCCGCTGCTGCCCTCGCCGCGGCTGCCGTCGAGGAGAACAGCGCGAGGGTCCGGCCGCCCGCGGCCTCGACGAGCGTGGCACACAGGTCGTCGACCGCTGCCTGCCACGCCACCGACTGCTTGCCGGGGTCGGGGAGGTCCCGTGCGATGTACAGCTGCCCTTGCCGCGAGTAGTCGAACGGGCTCCCCACGTCGAGGTAGCTCCACCGGGCAGGCGGCGTCTCGCGTGCGAGGGCCTCGTCGACGGCCGCCTCATCCCGAGGTGGAGGCGCTTTCACTCCGTACTCCGACCCTGCCATCCAGGTCAGGCCGAGCTCGTTCGCCGTGTGCCGGAAGGACCCACCCAGTGTCAGGGTCGCTGAGGTGGCGATCACGGTGCACTCCCCGAAAAGCCGGTCGTGCACCGCACCACCCACCCAGAGCGGACTGACGCGCAGGACGCGGTCGTTGGTGACGTAGACGGCGGACCGCACCCCCGGAGACCGCAGCTCCCCTGCCGCTTCGGCGATCTCGGCCAGGCCGTTCTTCACCTGGTCCCGTCGGGCCTGGCTGACCTCGTCCTCCTCCTTCTCCCCCGCGACCTCGGTGGCTGCCTGGGCGAAGGAGGACTCGACGACCCCGAGGGCGTTGATGAGCTGCTCGGGGAGCTCAGGGATCCACCCGGGGAACAGGCCCTGGACCACTCCTTCGAGGACCGCGTGCGCGTCCTCGAGCTTCTCGTGCGTGACCTCGCCGACGAAGGCCTTCGCAGCACCGGCCTGGCGGCGGGCGGAGGGGGCCGACAGCTCGTGGGTCAGTGCATCGGTCGCCGAGCTGACGAACTCGTGGGCCTCGTCGAGCACGACCGCGTCGTGCTCGGGCAGCACGGGCACCCCGCCGAACGTCGCGACCGCGAGCAGGGCGTGGTTGGCGACGACGATGTCGGCCTCCTTCGCCTCCTCACGCGCCTTCTCCGCGAAGCACTCGACGCGGTCAGGGCACTTGCTGCCGAGGCACTCGCGGGCGGTCACCGAGACCTGGCGCCAGGCGCGGTCGCTGACCGGGAACGGCACCTCGTCCCGGTCGCCCGTCACTGCCTCGGAGGCCCACTCCCTGAGCTGGACGACCTGCTGACCGATCATCGACGTGGGCCCGTCCCACAGCTCGTCCTGCTCGGGCTCGCGGGCCCCCGGCCCGAGGTTCAGCTGCTGGAGGCAGACGTAGTTGGAGCGGCCCTTCGCCAGGGCGTACCTGGGCTTGCGCCCGAGGGCCGACTCCAGCGCGTCGGCGAGCCGCGGCAGGTCCTTGTCGACGAGCTGCGCCTGGAGCGCCTTCGTCGCGGTCGCCACCACGACCCGCTTGCCGGAAGCGATGGCAGGGACGAGGTAGGCGAGCGACTTGCCGGTGCCGGTACCCGCCTGGACCAGCAGGTGCTCGCCGCTGCGCAGGGCCCTGGCGACCGCCTCGGCCATCGTGTGCTGGCCCTCGCGGGTCTGGGCCCCCGGCACCGCCGCCAGGGCGACGTCCAGGAGGTCTCCAGCCTTGCTCACGTCGACACGTTAGTCGGCCCGAGGCCCCGGCCCTGGGACCTGTGGACGCAGGCTCAGACGGTGACCGTGAGGCGGGCCGTAGCCGTCTCCGGCGCCGGCCCGTTCGGGCGGCAGTCGGCGTTGCCGGAGTCGACGGTCACGGTGATGGTGTACGTCCCGGGGGTCGCGTACGTGTGGTCCTTCACGTACGTCACGTCATCGCCGTGCGGCTGGTACGGGCCGGGGCGAGTTGTCGGGCTCGGCGCCGGGCGGCAG
>JAODNB010000190.1 GCA_025464795.1 Frankiales bacterium | reverse complement strand
CGATCCCTCGGGACGAGGTGCGCCACCGACCCGGAGGTGTCGCGCACGACCTTCACGCCGGGGTCGGCCTGAGCGAGCCGGATGCTGATCTCGGTCTCCTCGCAGCCGACGGGCAGCTCGCCGACCCGGCCGACGAGCTCGGAGAAGCCCCCTACCGCCAAGAGCGGGGCCCGGCGCAGGGCCATGCTCGCACCGATCGGGTTCCGGACCTGGACGCCGTGCCCAGCGAGACCGAGGTAGTCGCAGCCGACGACCCAGCCGAACTCCATGGGGAACCACCGGGGCGCGGTGCCGCCCTCCCAGTCCGGGAGGACCGCGCCTGCTACCCCGGTCACCTGTCCATCGGCGAAGGGGCCGCGGAGCGACTCGAGCCAGTTCGGCCCGGGCAGCGCGTCGTCGTCCAGGAACGCCACCACCTCGCCCTGCGCAGCGTGCACGCCCGTGTTGCGCGCCCCCGACAGGCCCTGACCGTGGCTGTTAGCCAGCACGGAGCATCCCGAGAGCTCGGCGCCGGCCCGTTCCTGGAGCTCCGGGGCGTGGTCGACGACGACCAGCAGCTCGTCACCCTCACGGAGCTGAGCCACGACCGCGTCCACCCCGGCGACCAGGTGCGACCAGCGCTTGGCGGTGTAGGTGCAGATCACGACGGAGACCGTGGTCACGAGCAGGATCTCCCGGCGGGTCGTGGTGGCGTGAGGGTGCGTTCACGCCTTCGACACCATTCTGGTCCACCCTGAGGACCGTCGTCGCAGCGGGGCGTGCAGGGGAGGCGCCATGGCCGGGCGAGATCCCACTCCCTAGGCGTTCCTCAGGGCAAGATGCGTCGTTAGTCCGTTTAGGCGATAGCTCTTCCGGGGGGTGTCGTCACGCACCGTGTTCGCTATCGTCACTGCACGTCGTCACTGATCCGACGCCACGCACGGCATCCACCACGCAGGGCAACGCACTGATCTGCTGGGCGACCTGGTCGCCATGGCCCAGCAGGGAGCGAGAGGCGAAACCGGGCCCCCCGACACCAGGAACCCCTGTGCCCTTCCGCAACGCCCTCAGTGCCTCCGGCGATCCCGTCAGTGCCGTCAGTCCCGACAGTCCTGCCAGTGCCGCCAGTGCCGAACGACGCCTCGTCGTCCTGCCCGAGCACGCCTCCCCGCGGGTGAGCGTCGTCGTGCCCGCTCGGAACGAGGCCGCCAACCTGCCCTACGTGCTGTCAGCGCTGCCCGACGTCTACGAAGTCATCCTCGTCGACGGAGGCAGCACGGACGGGACCGTCGAGGTGGCACGTGAGCTGCTGCCCACGATCCGCGTCGTGGCCCAGACGCGGCGCGGCAAGGGCAACGCCCTCGCGTGCGGGTTCGCCCACGTCCGAGGCGACATCGTGGTCATGCTCGACGCCGACGGCTCGGCCGACCCGGCCGAGATCCCCCGCTACGTCTCCGCCCTCCTCGACGGCGCCGACTTCGCAAAGGGCACCCGCTTCGCCGTCGGTGGGGGGAGCTCAGACCTGACCCGGCTGCGCAGCTGGGGCAACCACGGCTTGAACCTCGTCGTCAACGTCCTGTTCGGGACCCGGTACACGGACCTCTGCTACGGCTACAACGCGTTCTGGACGCGGTGCCTGCCGGTGCTCAGCCTCGATCCAGGCACCGCGCGCGAGGACCGGAAGCTCTGGGGCGACGGCTTCGAGATCGAGACGATCATCAACACCCGCATCGCGATGGGACGCCTCCGGGTCGTCGAGGTCCCCTCCTTCGAGCTCGAGCGGATCCACGGCGAGAGCAACCTCAACACCTGGCGTGACGGGTTCCGCGTGCTTCGCGCTGCGGTGACCGAGCGCTTCCGCCGTCGTCCTGCCAGCGTTCGCCCCCCGCGCTCGGTCTCGCCGCTGCCCGCTGCCGAGCGCGAGCGCTCCGCCGCGTCCGCCTGACTCCCACTGTCACATGCCGCTGCGCGCTGTCCTGTGGGACATGGATGGGCTGCTCGTCGACACCGAACCGGTGTGGACGGTGGCCGAGGAACAGCTGGCCGCGCGACTGGGCGGGGTCTGGAGCGACCAGCTGAAGGCCCGCATCGCCGGCACCCGACTCGATGTCGCCGTGCCCGAGATCCTGGGGCACTACGGGGTCGAGGCCACGCCGGAGGCCGTTGCCGAGGCCTCGACGTGGCTGCTCGACCGGATGGGGGTGCTGTTCCGGGAGACCCCGCTCGTGCTGCCCGGCGTACTCGACCTGCTTGCGGAGCTCGACGCCACAGGCATCCCGATGGCGCTGGTGTCGTCCTCGTACCGGGCCCTCGTCGACGCTGTGCTCACCCACGGGCTGGGCCCGTTCGCGACCACCGTCTGCGGCGATGAGGTCATGCACGGCAAGCCGCACCCCGAGCCGTACCTGACTGCGGCTGCACGACTGGGCGTGAACCCGAGGGACTGCGTCGTGATCGAGGACTCCGCCGCCGGCGTGCTCGCGGGTGAGGCGGCGGGGTGTGCGGTCCTCGCGGTCCCGAGCGTCGCTGGGGTGAGCATCCTGCCCAAGCCCCGGGT
>JAODNB010000154.1 GCA_025464795.1 Frankiales bacterium | reverse complement strand
GAGAAGGTAGTCCGGTGCGCATCAGAGTGCTCGGCAGCGGGTCCGCAGACGGGTGGCCCAACCCGTGGTGCACCTGCCCGTCGTGCACGGCTGCCCTGGCCCAAGGCGTCGTACGCGGGAACACCTCAGTCCTGCTCGACGACCGGGTGCTCATCGACCTCGGGCCGGACGGTCCCCGCGCGGCCGCGCGGCAGGGGGTCTCGCTCGCAGGGGTGTCGCTGGCGCTGATCACGCACCGGCACCCCGACCACCACTACGCCAAGGCTTGGATCTGGCGGGCCTGGGCCACGGGATCCGCTCCCCTGACCGTCGCCGGTCCAGCACTGGTGATGGACGAGGCCCGGCTGGACCCCTCCGTGACGGCCTGCGTCCTCGCGCCGGGTGGGTCCATCTCGCACGACGGCTACGACGTCCGCGCGCTGGAGGCGGAGCACCCGGACGGGGCCCTGCTCTACGACGTCACCGGACCGGACGGTGCTCGGCTGCTGTACGCCACTGACACCGGCGTCCTGCCCCCGGCCACAGTGGAGGCCTGCCGCGACCGGGCGTACGACGTGGTCATGCTCGAGCTCACCGGGACGGCCATTCCCTCGCACCTGACCCTGGAGACCTGGCCGGCCCAGGTCGCGCGGCTCCGCGACGTCGGTGCGGTGACCGCGGCGACGCGCGTCGTGGCGGTGCACCTCGGCCACGCCAACCCGCCACCGGACGAGCTCGACCGCAGACTGGCCGGCCTCGGCGCCACCGCCGCACGGGACGGAGACGTCATCGACACCAGCTCCTCCGGCCGCAGGGTGCTCGTGCTCGGAGGCCAGAGCTCGGGCAAGTCCGCGTACGCCGAGGGCCTGGTCGGGCCGACGGCCACCTACGTCGCCACGGCTCCGGCCCGTCCGGACGACGCCGACTGGGGGTTGCGCGTGCACCGGCACGTGATCCGCAGGCCGCAGAGCTGGACCACCGTCGAGACAGCCGATCTCGTAGGGGTGCTCAACGGGGCGACAACCCCCCTGCTCATCGACGACCTCGGCCTGTGGCTGACGCAGGTGCTCGACGGGCACTGGGAGTCCCCCACCGCACGCGACGCCTTCGACACAGCCCTCGCCGAGCTGCTCGTGGCCTGGAGGTCGGTGGACGTGCTCGCCGTCCTGGTCGCACCTGAGGTCGGATCAGGAGTCGTCCCCGCAACGGCTTCCGGACGGCTGTTCGCGGACCTGCTCGGACGCGCCTCCACGGCCCTCGCCGGTGCGTCCGACGAGGTGGTCCAGGTCGTGGCCGGTCAGCCCCGGCGACTGCGATGAGGCCCGAGTCATGAGCCGCCTCGACGACGAGCTCCGCCGGGTCTTCGGTGACCCACCGCAGCACCCCCGTGCCGTCATGCGGGTGCAGGTGGGTGACGGCCACGGGCTGGAGGCCGGCCAGGACGAAGCCGACCGGTTCGTGGACGCCGGCGCCGACCTGGTGGTGCTCGACGGCGGCCCTACGACTCCCGCCTCCCTCGCGGCGATCGCCGTCTACCTCGCCCTCGAGCCGGTCGGGGTCGTCGGGACCACCGCGTCCGAGGGCTGGAAGGAGCGGGTGCTCGCCGTCCGCGAACTGCTCCGCGACTGCCGTTCGCTGGTCGGTGACCCGGCCCGCCTGCTCGAGTCCCTCGGGGACCCTGCTCTCGGTCGGCTCGTCGGCCTGCTGGACCGGCTCTCCTCGCGACGTACCGCGGTGGTGCTGGGAGGCGCCACGACCACGGTCGCCGCTGCGCTCGTCGCCTCGCACCTGCAACCGGGCGCCGACTCGTGGTGGATCGCGGGGTCGCAGCCCGTCGAGCAGGCCGGTGTCGCGGCGCTCGCCAGCATCGGGCTGACTCCCCTGCTGGACCTCGGACTCGGCGAGGGCAGCGCCGACGTCGCTGTCGCCGTCGTCCGCAAGGGCCTGGAGCAGCTCGGTGCCTGAGGCACTGCGGCTCGCCCTCACGACCCTCACCGTGGCCCGCGTCCGCTCAGCGCAGGTCACGCGCCACACCGCCGGTCGTGCGATGGAGCTCGCTCCCCTGGTCGGGCTGATGCTCGGCCTAGCGGGGTCGGCCGTGCTCATCACGGGACGGGTGCTTCAGGACGAGCACCTCCCCTCGCTCCTCCCGCCTGTCCTGGCCGTCGGCGCGCTGGCGCTGCTGACCCGGGGGCTGCACCTCGACGGACTGGCAGACCTGGCGGACGGATTGGGCTCGTACAAGGACCCTGAGGGCGCCCGTCGGGTCATGAAGGCGCCCGACGTCGGCCCGTTCGGCGTCGTCACGCTCGTGCTGGTGCTGCTCATCCAGGTCGCCGCCCTCCAGTCCTGCGTCCTCGCGGGCAGGGGCACCGCCTCCCTGCTCCTCGCGGTGGCCACCGGGCGGTTGGCCATCACGGCCGCCTGCGCGCGGACGCCTGCGGCCGCGGACCAAGGCCTCGGCGCGATGGTCGCTCGGACCGTGAGACGAGGAGTCCCGTCGATCTGGATCGCCTTGCTGGCAGGGGGTTTCGGGGCCTACGCGATCGTCGACCCCGACACGAGCGGCACGGATTCGCTCCGGGTCATGCGCACGGTGCTTGCGGTGCTTCTGGCCCTCGCGGTCTGCCGACTGCTCCGTGACCACGCTGTCCGCCGACTCGGCGGCCTCACGGGCGATGTCCTCGGTGCCCTGTCCGAGGTCGCGACCACCGTGGCCCTGGTGGTCCTCAGCGTCGGCGGCCACCACACCTAGAAGGCTCAGACGGGGTCGAGGTCCAGTGCACCCACGATGGCCTTCGCAATCGCGCCAGCGGGAAGGGCATCGGTGTCGATGACCTGGTCGGCCACCTCCTCGAAGTAGGTGTTCCGCTCGGCTCCCAGAGCGCGCAGCGCCGTCAACGGGTCGTTGCCCAACCGGGGCCGCCCCGCACCGCTGCCGACGCGCCGTGCGAGCACCGCAGGCGAGGTGCGGAGCCACACGACATGGGCGCCGGCACCGACGATGCGAGCCCGGTCGTCGTCGAGCAGGACGACACTGGCTGGGAGCCCGGCGATCACCGGGCCTGGCAGCGCCAGCATCACGGTGAGCACCCGCGACTCCGCCTCGCGCAGCGCCTGATCACCTTGCGCAGCAAGGATCTCGGGTGCCCGGGCCCCAGCGGTCCGCTCCAGCAGGACGTCGTTGTCGAGGTAGGGCCAGCCCACCCGGGAGGACAGGGCAGCACCGACGGTCGACTTGCCGCAGCCCATCATCCCGAGGAGCAGGACCTTGTCCTTCACCGGCTCTTCCCCTGCCCCGTCACCGGACGTGGCTCGGTACGAAGGGCGGCTTGACCACCTTCATGACGCTGGTGCGGCCGCGGACGTCCACGGTCACCTCGTCGCCTTCTGAGGTGCCCCGTTCGAGGAGGGCGAGTCCGATGCCGAGCCGACGCGTGGGCGAGAACGTCCCGCTGGTCACCTCGCCGATCTCGCGGCCGTCCTTGAGCACAGTCATGGAACTGCGCGGGATGCCGCGGTCCTGCGACTCCAGGCCCCACAACGAGCGGGCGGCTCCTGCGGCCTTCTCCGCGACGAGCGCGTCACGTCCCCAGAACGCCGGCTTGTCCCAGCCCACAGCCCATCCGGACTTGGCCTGCACCGGCGAGATGGACAGCGAGAGGTCCTGCCCGTGCAGCGGGTATCCCATCTCGGTGCGCAGGGTGTCGCGCGCGCCGAGCCCGCATGCCCGGACTCCGAACGGCTCGCCCGCCGCGAGCAGCGAGTCCCACAGCGCGGGCGCCGAGTCCCAGCGGGGAAGCAGCTCGAAGCCGAGCTCGCCGGTGTAGCCGGTGCGGCACACGGTGACGTCTCCGACCGTCGCGAAGCTCATGTAGTCGAGCTCGGTCGGAAGTCCCACCGCTGCCAGCAGCTCCACCGAACGGGGTCCCTGGACGGCAAGGACGGCGCGGCTGGTGTGCAGGTCCTCGACGACGAGGTCGGTGGGGGCCTCGTCGGCCAGCAGCGCCATGACGGTCGCGGTGTTCGCGGCGTTCGGGATGAGGAACACGTCCTCGT
>JAODNB010000108.1 GCA_025464795.1 Frankiales bacterium | reverse complement strand
GTCTTCCAGCCGCGATCACGACAACCGCGCAGCACCTGCTCCGCAACCGGATCGTGCTCCACGGTGCGTTCCCAGGCCCCGTGGTAGGCGGCCAGGGCGTCGTGGACGGGGACATGGGTGGTCCGCTCCACCGAGCGGACGAGCTCCTCTGTCGTACCACTGCGTCCCCCGCCGGAGTCGACCACCCGCTCCCGCCACCAGGCGTCCTCAGCGTCGAGCAGGCGGATCGCCAGCGGTTCGGGGTCGTCCGGCTCCAGGACCTCAGCCGCCGCGCGCCACATCGCGAGCAAGTCGTGCTCACCATGAACCGAGAGCGTGCCGCCCCAGTCGAACAGGACCGCCTCGATCAAGGCCGACTTGCTGGACACTCGGGTCACCTCCCTGCTCCGAAAGGCGGCTACCGGTTGACGGCGCTCATATCCGGGTATCGCTGCCCGACCACGGCCGCAGCCAGCCCCTCGAGACCGGCCAGCTCCTCATCAGTGAGGACCACAGACGTGGCTGCGGCGTTCTCCTCGAGGTACGTGCGGCGCTTGGTGCCAGGGATCGGGACGATGTCGTCACCCTGGGCCATGACCCAGGACAGGGCGATCTGGCCGGCGGTCACGCCCTTCGCTGCGGCCAGCTCACGGACCTGCTCGACCAGTCGCAGGTTGGCCGCCAGGGCCTCCGAGGAGAACCGGGGCGAGTGCCGTCGGAAGTCGTCATCGGCAAGGTCATCGACCTTCGTGATCGCGCCCGTGAGGAAGCCGCGACCGAGGGGGGAGTACGCGACCAGCCCGACGCCGAGCTCGCGCATGGTCGGGAGGATCTCGTCCTCGAGGTCACGGGTGAAGATGCTGTACTCGCTCTGCACGGCGGCGATGGGGTGGACGGCGACGGCCTTGCGCAGTGTCGCGGCGGAGCACTCCGAGAGGCCGAGGTGCTTGACCTTGCCGGCTGTCACGAGCTCGGCCATGGCTCCGACGGTCTCCTCGATGGGCGTGTCTGCAGAGACCCTGTGCTGGTAGTACAGGTCGATGTGGTCGACGCCGAGCCGCTGGAGAGAGGCGTCGCAGCACTCGCGCACGTAGGAGGCATCCCCCCGGATGCCCAAGCGGCCCCCCTCGGGGGTGCGGACGATGCCGAACTTCGTCGCCAGCTGGACCTCGTCCCGGCGACCGGCGATCGCGCGACCGACCAGCTGCTCGTTGGTGTACGGCCCGTACATGTCGCTGGTGTCGAGGAAGGTGATGCCGAGGTCGAGCGCGCGGTGGATCGTGGCGATCGACTCGGTCTCGTCTCCGGCACCGTAGAACTCGCTCATCCCCATGCACCCCAGTCCCTGTGCAGAGACCTGAAGCGCGCCGAGCATCCGAAGTGGCTGTGTCATAGAGCCTTTATGCCACAGGATGGCCGACATGGAACGTGTGAACCCGCCCTTCGTCGCCGACGAGCGCTCGATGCTGATGAGCTGGCTGGACTTCCACCGCCACACCCTGCGGATCAAGTGCGAGGGCCTCACCGACGAGCAGATGAAGCTCCGGTCGGTCGAGCCCTCGACGCTGACGCTGCTAGGCCTCGTCCGGCACTGCGCCAAGGTCGAGCAGAGCTGGGCGCGCCGGTGCCTCGAGCAGCAGGAGGTCGTCCTGCACTACTCGACGGCGGAGCACCCGGACGGTGACTTCGACCTCGTCGACGACGCGGACGTCGCGGAGGCGCTCGCCACCTGGGAGACGGAGTGGGCCCATGCCGACGAGGTGATGGCCGCGATGGCCCTCGACGACACCGGCGTGCGCCACGGACAGCCCTGCTCCGTGCGCTGGGTCCTCGTCCACCTCATCGAGGAGTACGCCCGCCACAACGGTCACGCGGACCTGCTGCGAGAGCGCATCGACGGCCGTACAGGCGACTAGAGCCGTAACACGTCGGACACAGCCCGGTGCCTAGTGTGTGGCCATGGCCATCCAGGTCGCCCTCGAGCACCGCACGACCTACCGGTTCGACGCGCCCATGTCCCTCGGGCCCCACGTCGTGCGCCTCCGGCCGGCCCCGCACTGCCGCACCCCGATCTCTGCCTACTCCCTGACGGTCACCCCTGAGAAGCACTTCCTCAACTGGCAGCAGGACGTCTTCGGCAACCACCTGGCCCGGCTGGTCTTCCCGGAGACGACCCGCGAGCTGTCGATCACGGTCGACCTGGTCGCCGACCTCACGGCCATCAACCCGATCGACTTCTTCGTCGAGGACTACGCCCAGAAGTTCCCGTTCGCCTACGACGCGGCCCTGCTGTCAGACCTTGAGCCCTACCTGCGCCCGGTCGGGGCCCCTCGGATGTCCAGCTGGCTGGCCTCGGTCGGACCGCCGCCACCGGACGGCCTCGCCGTCATCGACTTCCTGGCCAACCTCAACCAGTGGGTCGCGCGGACCATCGCGTACACCGTGCGCATGGAGCAGGGAGTGCAGTCGCCGGACGAGACCCTGGAGAAGGGCATCGGTTCCTGCCGGGACAGCGCATGGCTCGTCGTCGCCGCGCTGCGCGAGCTCGGCATGGCTGCCCGCTTCGTGTCGGGCTACCTCGTGCAGCTGCGGCCGGACCCGCGGCTGGGCCAGCCGCAGGAGGGCCCGTTCCACGACTTCACCGACCTGCACGCCTGGGCGGAGGCGTACGTCCCAGGCGCGGGCTGGGTCGGCCTGGACGCCACGTCCGGCCTGTTCGCCAGCGAGGGACACATCCCGCTGTCGGCAACGCCGCACCCGGGTCACTCCGCGCCGGTGACGGGCACGACCGGCCCGGGGACCTCGACGCTGGAGTTTCGCAACACCGTCCGCCGCCTGCACGAGGACCCCCGCGTCACGTTGCCCTACTCCGACGAGCAGTGGGAGCGGATCTCCGTCCTCGGCGCGCGGGTCGACGAGGCCCTCAAGGCCGGTGACGTTCGCCTCACTATGGGGGGCGAGCCGACGTTCGTGTCGAGCTCCGACATGGAGGGTGCGGAGTGGCGCACCGATGCCGACGGCAAGGCAAAGCGGGCCGCGGCACAGGCCCTCGCGATGCGCCTGCGCGACCACTACGCGCCGAAGGGGCTGGTCCACCGCGGGCAGGGCAAGTGGTATCCGGGCGAGCCGCTGCCTCGCTGGCAGATCGCGCTGACGTGGCGCCTCGACGGGGAGCCCATCTGGAACGAGCCGGGCCTGCTGGATGACCCCTGGGGGCCGCCGGTCGCGTCGGCCGACAGCGCCGTCACGCTGGTCAAGGCCATCGCCGAAGAGCTCGGAGTCCCTACGGACAAGGTGATCCCGGCCTACGAAGACCCCTTGCACCAGGTGTACGAAGAGGCGCGGCTGCCAGCTGGTGAGCCCCCGGTCGAGGATCTCGACCCGACCTCCGTCGGCCGTCCTGATGCGCGTGCCGAAGCGGTCGCCCGGCTGAGCGCACCCTCCTCGGCGCCCGCGGGATACGTCCTGCCGCTCTTCCACGACGACGCGACCGGCGGCTGGGCGACGACGACCTGGACGACCCGTCGCGGGCACCTGCTGCTCGTCCCAGGGACCTCCCCTCTGGGGCTACGGCTGCCGCTCGACTCGCTCGGCTGGGCGCCGCCGGCTGCTCGTCCCGAGACGTCACCCTTCGAGGAGCCCGAGTCCCTGGACGTGCCTGCTTCCGTCGAAGACGTGGAGCCCGCTGAGGAGCTGCCACGGACGGCGCTCGCGGTCGAGTACCGAGAGGGGCACCTGTTCGTCTTCCTCCCACCGGTCGAGAAGCTCGGTCCCGGCCTCGCCCTCGTCGGTGCGGTCGAACGGGCGACGAAGGCGGTCGGCACACGGGTGGTCCTCGAGGGCTACAACCTCCCGAGCGAGGGACGCACCACGACGCTGACCGTGACCCCGGACCCAGGGGTCGTCGAGGTGAACGTGCACCCCGCGTCGTCGTGGGAGGAGCTCGTCGAGATCAACGCGACGCTGTCCCTGCTCGCGGCTCAGAGCGGACTCGGCACGGAGAAGTTCACCCTCGACGGGACGCACACCGGCACCGGTGGCGGGAGCCACCTCACCCTAGGCGGCGCCACCTCGCCCGAGAGCCCGCTCCTTCGCCGCCCCGACCTGCTCGTCAGCCTCCTGACCTTCTGGCAGCACCACCCGTCCTTGTCCTACCTGTTCTCCGGTGGCTTCATCGGCCCGACGAGCCAGGCCCCTCGGGTCGACGAGGGCAGGCACGAGAACCTGTACGAGCTGGAGATCGCCTTTCAGGAGCTGGCCCGTGCCGAGGACCCGCGTCCCTGGGAGGTCGACCGCGCACTGCGCCACCTGCTCACCGACCTGACGGGCAACACCCACCGCGCCGAGTTCTGCATCGACAAGCTCTTCAGCCCCGACAGCGAGCGGGGCCGCCTGGGCCTGCTCGAGCTCCGTGGCTTCGAGATGCCTCCGCACCCGCAGATGTCCCTCGTGCAAGCACTTCTCGTCAGAGCGCTCGTGGCACGGTTCTGGGACGAGCCGTACACCGGGCGGCTCGTGCGCTGGGGCACGGAGCTTCACGACCGGTTCCTGCTCCCCGGTTTCGTCGCGGCCGACATCGCGGAGGTGGCCGAAGACCTGCGCGACCACGGGTTCGCCTTCGAGACCGGGTGGCTCGACCCGTTCCTCGAGTTCCGCTTCCCCCGGCTCGGGCAGGTGGAGGTGGCAGGCATGACGGTCGAGCTGCGCGCTGCGATCGAGCCGTGGAACGTCCTCGGTGAGGAGGCGAGCGCGAACGGGACCGTCCGCTACGTCGACTCCTCGGTCGAGCGCCTGCAGGTGCGCGTCACGGGGATGACGGGGGATCGGTACGTCATCACCTGCAACGGCGCGCCCGTCCCCCTCACGTCGACGGGCACGGCCACCGTCGGCGGCGTCAGGTACCGGGCGTGGCAGCCCTGGTCCGCGCTGCACCCGACCATCAAGGTGCACGCCCCGCTGGTCTTCGACGTGGTCGACCGATGGAACGCCCGCTCCGTCGGTGGTTGCACGTACCACGTGGTGCACCCGGGCGGCCGGGCCTACGACACGTTCCCGGTGAACGCAGGGGAAGCGGAGTCACGTCGCACCGCACGCTTCGAGCCGCACGGCCACACCCCTGGGACCATCGACCTCGGGAGGCTGGACAGGCACGGGACGTCGCCCGAGTACCCCCGCACCCTGGACCTCCGCCGTAGCATCAACCGGTAGTGATCAAGCTCAGCCTCGTGGAGGGCTACTGCGCGCAGCCGCGCCCTGCCTTCGACGAGATGGTGGGGCCGGACGGTCAGGTGCGTCCGGCGTGGGAGGACCTGTCTCGCGTCCTCGACCAGCTCGGACCGGCCGGCCTCGACGTCACCGCTGCGACCGCCTCGCGTCTGCTCGAGGGGGACGGTGTTGTCTACCGCGCGATCGGCGACGACGCAGCGCAGCAGTGGCCGCTCGACCCGCTGCCGGTACTGCTCGAAGACGCCGAGTGGGGCGCGCTCGAGCGGGGTTTGAACCAGCGCGCCCGCCTGCTCGACGCACTCCTCACTGACCTGTACCGCGCCCGGACCGTGCTGCGGCGTGGGCTGCTGCCGGCCGAGACCGTGCTCGCCCACACCGGCTTCCTCCGCAGCTGCGACCAGATCCGGGTGCCCGGTCCACGGCAGCTGTTCACGGTCGCGATGGACCTCGCCCGCGATGCCGACGGCCGATGGGTCGTCCTGCACGACCGAGCCGCGTCGCCGTCGGGTGCAGGGTTCGCGATGGAGAACCGTCGCGTCACCTCGCGCGTCCTGCCAGGCCTGTACGGGGACCACCGGATCAACCGACTCGGCCCGTTCTTCGCCGCCATGCGCCTCGGTCTGCAAGAGGTCGCGCCGTCGACGGCTGAGGCCCCGCGCGTCGTCCTGCTCAGCTCGGGCCCGATGTCGGAGACGGCGTACGACCAGGCCTTCCTGTCGCAGCTGCTCGGCTACCCGCTCGTCTCCGGGTCGGACCTGTCGGTGCGCGAGGGCAAGGTCTTCCTGCGCGGGATCGACGGGCCGGAGCAGGTCGACGTGATCCTGCGCCGCGTCGACAGCGACTTCTGCGACCCGCTGGAGCTCCGGCCCTCGTCACAGCTGGGCGTACCCGGACTCCTCGAGGCCTGCCGCCTGGGCAGCGTCTCGGTCGTCAACGGCCTGGGTTCGGGCGTCCTCGAGAACCCCGCCCTGCTTCCCTACCTCCCCTCCCTGTCCCTTGCGCTGCTGGGGGAGGAGCTCGTCCTTCCCTCAGCCGCCACGCTCTGGTGCGGAGACCCCTCGTCGCTGAGGCAGGTGCGGGAGCGCATCGACGAGCTCGTGCTCAAGCCGATCAGCCGCGGCTTCAGCCGGTCCAGCACGTTCGGGTGGGAGCTGTCGGCGGCCGACCGCGGCGAGCTCCTTGCCCAGATCGAGGCTGAGCCGCACCTCTGGGTCGGGCAGGAGGCCGTCGCGGCAAGCACCGTCCCGACCTTCGAGCGCGGTCAGGTCACCCCACGGAGCATGGTGCTGAGGACCTTCGCCGTCGCTCGAGGCGGCGACTACGAGGTGCTGTCCGGAGGGCTCGTCCGGGTCGCGGCCGAGCGGGACAGCGTCCTCGTGTCTGCGCAGGCCGGTGCCATCGCGAAGGACGCGTGGGTCCTCACGTCGCGGCCGCACGTCGTACCGGACACCTGGCTCGACGCGCCGGCTGCCGGGGTGCGTCACGGTGTCGTGTCACCGCGGATGGCGGAGGACCTGTTCTGGTTGGGTCGTTACACCGAGAGGGCAGAGGCCACGACCCGGCTGCTGCGTACCGTGCGCGATCGCTCGGGCGACTTCACCCAGAGCCCTGAGCCCGCGGGCGCTGCCTGCCTCGACGCTCTGCTGCAGGTGCTGACGACCGTGACCGGCACCTGGCCCGGGTTCGTCGGACCGACAGGAGCGGCGCGCCGTGAGGCACCGCGGGCAGAGCTGCTCGCGCTCGTCGTCGACGCCCGCCGCCCCGGCACGCTCGCGCACGCGGTCCAGCACCTGACCGCCTCGACCCATGCCGTCCGCGACCAGCTGTCACCCGACACCTGGCTGGTGATCGGCAGCCTCGAGGCAGCGTTGCGCGACCTCGAGGTCGACAGCGACGAGGTGCTCGTCGGTCAGGCCCTGACGCGCTCGCTGAGCGGGCTGCTCGCTCTTGCCGGGCTGTCCGCGGAGAGCATGGTGCGTGACCTCGGGTGGCGCTTCCTCGAGACGGGTCGCCGCCTCGAGCGGGCCCAGCAGGTCGTGGCGCTGCTGCGCGCTGCCCTGGTCGAGCAGCGTCCCGCCGACGTTGACGGGCTAGTCGTCGAGTCGGTGCTGATGGCCGCGGAGAGCATCATCACCTACCGCCGCCGGTACGCCCCTCGCGCCGACGTCTCGACCCTTCTCGACCTGCTGCTGGTCGACCGTGAGAACCCGAGATCCGTTGCCCACCAGCTGGACCGGCTCGCCGGCAACCTCGCGCACCTTCCCAGCAGCGAGGGCCTGAGGGAGTCGGTGGAGCGGGTCGCCGTGTCGATCCGCACCGCCGATGTCCACGGCCTCGCAGCCGCCGTCGACGGGTTCCGACGACGCCCGCAGCTGGCGGTTTACCTCGGCGACCTCGGCAGTCGGCTGCGCTCGCTCGCGCTGGACGTCGAGCGCGCGTACTTCGAGGACCTGCTCGCGCCCTCCTCCCTCGTCGAGGTCATCGCATGAGCAGCGCGCACGCCTACCAGGTCGTCCATCTCACCGAGTACGCCTACGACGCCGTGGTGAACCAGAGCCACGGTCGGGCGCACCTGCTGCCCCGTGACGAGGCCGGCCAGCGCGTGCTGTCGCGGACGGTCGAGATCGCTCCGACGGCGGACGAGGTGCACGACCACGTGGACTTCTACGGCAACCGCTCCACCTACTTCCGGCTGACCAGCCCTCACCAGGCGCTGTCGGTGACGTCGACGAGCCGCGTGGAGGTCGACCGGACAGCTCACCCCTGGGAGGCGATGGACGTGGCGCGGGTGGGAGACCGTCGCCTCCTCGAGCTCGAGAACGAAGGGGTCGACCTGCTGGCCCGGGAGCTCGTGCTCCCCTCGCCGATGGTGCCGCGCACCGCAGGGGTAGCGGCCTACGCGGCGCCGGTGCTGCCGGCCGGAAGACCCCTAGGTGAAGCTCTCCAGGACCTCCTGGACCAGCTCGACAAGGACTTCACCTACACGTCCGGGGTGACGACGGTCAGTACGCCGCTCGAGACCCTGCTCGAGCAGCGGACGGGCGTCTGCCAGGACTTCGCCCACCTGATGATCTGCTGCCTGCGCTCCGCCGGTATCGCGGCCCGTTACGTCAGCGGCTACCTCCAGACGATGCCGCCACCCGGGAAGCCGAGGCTCGTCGGGGCGGATGCGTCACACGCGTGGGTCTCCGCGCTTGTCCCGGGCCTCGGCTGGGTAGACCTCGACCCGACCAACCACCAGCTCGTCGACCACCGCTACATCGTGGTCGCTCGCGGGCGGGACTACTCCGATGTACCCCCGCTCAAGGGGGTCATCTTCACCAAGAGCGAGAAGAGCACCTTGCGCGTGTCCGTCGATGTCCAACCCGTCACCCCAGTGCTGTTCTGATGCGCGCTTTCAGCTGCAACCACTGCGGTCAGGTCGTCTTCTTCGGGGACTACCTGTGCCTGCGCTGCCTGTCCCCACTCGGTTACGACCCCGACCGTGCGACGCTCGTCTCCCTGGTGCAGGTGGAGTCGGGGGCACTCGTCGACCTCAGCGGGCGCGCCCGTTCTTGGCAGCGCTGCGCGATGAACGCCTCGACGGGCTGCAACTGGCTGGTGCCGTTCGGGAGCAACGCGCTGTGCGGGTCCTGCGTGCTGACCCGAACCCGCCCTGCGGACAGCGACTCGGCGGGGATGATCGAGCTGATCCGCGCGGAAGCGGCCAAGCGCCGGCTGCTCTACCAGCTCAACGACCTCGGGCTCCCGGTCCTCCCGCGCGACGAGGAGCTCGGTTCGGGCCTGGCGTTCGACCTGCTGTCCAGCGCCGAGTCGAAGGTCGTCACCGGGCACGACAACGGCCTCATCACCCTCGACCTCGCCGAGGCCGACAGCGAGCACCGCGAGCGGCTCCGCCGACAGCTGGGGGAGCCCTACCGGACCCTCCTCGGGCACTTCCGGCACGAGATCGGGCACTACTACTGGCCGATCCTGGTGTGGCAGC
>JAODNB010000099.1 GCA_025464795.1 Frankiales bacterium | reverse complement strand
ACCCGCTTCGTGAGCGCCACCTCCGACACCAGGGACATGACCGGCCGCAGCGGCACCGCGGTCGCCACGGGGGGCAGCCCGTAGATCGCGATGCCTGCGCGGACGAGGTCGTAGTGCGTCGTCGGCGAGGTCAGCAGCGCACCGGAGTTCGCCAGGTGGCGCACCTCCGGCTGGAGGCCCTTCGCCGTCGCGACCTCGAGCGCTTCGGCGAAGACCGCAGCCTGCTTCAGGTTCTGCGGGTGCTGTGGACCGAGCTCGCCGAACGCGAGGTGGCTCCACACTCCGGAGACGACAACCGTGCCCTCGGCCTGCGCCTTGGCGGCGGCCTCGCAGAGCTCTGCCCACGTGTCCGTGGTGGCGCCTCCGCGGGACAGCCCGGAGTCGAGCTTGAGCTGGATCCTGGCGACCCGATCGCTGCGCTCCGCAGCGACCTGGGCACGGGCCAGCTCTGCGAGGTCGTACACCCCCAGGTCGATCCCCGCGGCGACCGCAGGCCTCAGGTCCTCCGAGGGAGAGAACAACCAGGCGAGGACGGGCTCGGTCAACCCGGCGGCGCGCAGGGCGAGGGCCTCTTCGAGGAACGCGACGCCGAGCCACGTCGCTCCGCCGCGCACTGCCGCTCGAGCGCTCGGCACGAGGCCGTGGCCGTAGCCGTCAGCCTTGACGACAGCCATCACCTGCGCGCTGCCGACGTGCGTGCGAAGGGCGGCGACGTTGTCCCGGAGCGCATCGAGGTCGATGCGGGCGGCGGATCTCACGGGCGGCTCACGGGCGTCAGTGTCCCGCACGGGCCTCGCGCACGGCGTCAGGCCACGCCTCGAGGACCCGGCCGGCGCTGGTCGTCGCTCCGGCCGCAGACAGCGCCCCAGCGCGCCCGTGCAGGTAGGCGCCGACGGACGCCGCGTCCAGCAGGGAAAGCCCTTGCGCGAGCAGCGCCCCGATGCCCCCAGCGAGGACGTCTCCCGCCCCCGCGGTCGCGAGCACGGCCGAGCCGGTGGTGTTCACCCGCGCCGGACCGTCGGGTCCGACGACCACGGTCGCGTCGCCCTTGAGCAGCACGTGGACGCCGAGCTCGCGGGCCAGGCGGCGCGCTGCGCCGATGCGGTCGTCGCCCACCTCGCGGCCGAAGCGCGCGTACTCGCGGTCGTGGGGGGTCAGCAGGGTGGGGGCGGTGCGGTCGCGCAACCACGAGGGCCGCTGGGCGCAGAGGGTGAGGGCGTCGGCGTCCACCAGCACAGGCACGTCCTGCGCGAGCACGCACTCGACGGTCTCCTCCGCCTTGGAGGCATCGACGCCCAGTCCTGGACCGAGGACCCAGGCCTGGACCCGTCCCACCTCGACGACCCCTGCGCCGGACGCCTCAGAGACGACAGCCTCCGGCCACGCGGCGCGCACCTGCTCGGCTGCGTGGGGAGCACCGGCGAAGCGCACCATGCCCGCGCCCGCCCGGATCGCCGCCCCGACCGAGAGGACGGCCGCTCCCGTGTAGGTCTGCGACCCGGCAGCGACGCCGAGCACCCCGCGCGAGAACTTGTCGGCAGCGCGCTCGGGCGACGGCAGCAACCCCGCCACGTCCGCAGCCTCCAGCGCGGTGAGGGAGGCGTTCGGAAGGACGTACGGCAGCGGGACGAGCTCCAGGTCGCCGACGTGGTCGCGGGCGATCAGCAACCCCGGCTTGAGGCACCCGAAGGTCACGGTCAGGTCGGCCCGCACGGCCGCGCCCTCGACGGCGCCGGTGTCCGCGTCGACGCCGGACGGTACGTCGACGGCAACGACGAAGCCGTCGAGCCGCGAGACGAGCGCTGCCGCCTCGGGACGCAGCGCACCCCGACCGCCGATGCCGACCAACCCGTCGACGGTGACGTCCGCCCCCTCGAGCGCGTCAGCCGTACCGAGACGGCCCCCCGCCCGCAGGAACACCTGCATGGCGTCCTGCACCGGGTCTGCTGCGAGCACGGCGACGACGGCCGCCCCGCGGCGGGCAAGCCACGCCCCGGCCCACAGGGCGTCCGCCCCGTTGTTGCCCGAGCCGACGAGGAGCACCACCCGAGCGCCGTAGACGAAGGGAAGTCGGCGCGCCACCGCCACGGCAAGGCCTGTCGACGCTTGAGCCATCAGCGGCACGCCGGCGGCGAGCAGCGGCTCTTCCGCCGCCCGGACCTGCGCCACCGTGTGCGCGGTCTTCATGACTCGCCGATCACCATGGCCGTGGCCATGCCTCCGTCGTGGGACAGCGACAAGTGCCAGCGCGTGATGCCGGCCGCAGCAGCCGCCTCGGCGACAGCGCCGTGCATCACGAGCGACGGCCTGCCGTTGTCCGCGGACACGACCTCAGCCTCGTTGAACGGCAGCCCGGGAGCGCCGAGCACCTTCGCCACGGCCTCCTTGGCGGCGAACCGGGCCGCGAGCGACTCGAGCTTCTGCACGTCCTGTTCCGCAGGGGTGAAGAGCCGGTCCATGAGGGCGGGGGTGCGCTCGAGAGCCCGGGCGAGCCGAGCGACCTCGCAGATGTCGATGCCCACGCCCACGATCATTCGACGGTGACCGACTTGGCGAGGTTGCGGGGCTGGTCGACGTCGAGGCCACGCGCCATCGCCACCGCTGCCGACAGGACCTGCAACGGGACGATGGTCAGGAGCGGGGTCAGGAGCGACTTCGTGTCGGGGATGCGGATCACCGTGTCGGCGTAGGGCGTGACCGCCTCGTCGCCATCGGTCGCGATGACGATGGTGCGAGCGCCTCGGGCCCGTACCTCCTGGACGTTGTTGATGAGCTTGGCCTGCAGGGCGTGCCGCGGCGCGATGATGACGACCGGCGTGCCGTCCTCGATGAGGGCGATCGGGCCGTGCTTGATCTCCCCGGCAGGGAAGCCCTCGGCGCTGACGTACGCGAGCTCCTTGAGCTTCAGCGCGCCCTCGAGCGCCATCGGGTAACCGACGTGCCGACCGAGGAACAGCACGCGCTCGGAGCCGGCGAGCTGCTTGGCAAGGGCCCGTACCGGACCCATGCGGTCGATGACCTCCTGGACGAGGTCGGGGATCTCCCGCAGGTCGGCGAGGTGGGCACGGACCTCGTCGGGGTCACGGGTGCCGCGGACCTGGGCGAGGTAGAGACCCACGAGGTACATCGCCGTCATCTGCGTCATGACGGCCTTGGTGGAGGCGACCGCGACCTCCGGGCCGCCTCGGGTGTAGAGGGCAGCGTCGCTCTCGCGGCTGATGGTCGAGCCGACGGTATTCGTGACGGCGAGCACCTTGGCGCGGAGGTGGCGAGCGTGGCGCACGGCCTCCAGGGTGTCGGCCGTCTCGCCGGACTGCGATACCGCGATGACCAGCGTCGACCGGCCGATCACGGGGTCGCGGTAGCGGAACTCCGAAGCCATCTCGACCTGGACAGGGAGCCGCGACCAGCGCTCGAGGGCGTACTTGCCGACGAGGCCCGAGTGGTAGGCCGAACCGCACCCGATGATCACGACCTGCTCGATGTCGCGGATGTCCTGGTCGCTCATCGAGAGCTCGTCGAGGTGGAGCAGCCCGTCCTCCTGCATGCGGCCGCCGAGGGTCGCGCGGATCGCCTCCGGCTGCTCCTCGATCTCCTTCAGCATGAAGAACTCGTGACCGTCCTTCTCGGCGGCGTCGGTGTCCCAGTCGACGTGGTAGCTGTCGCCCTCGACGACCGTGCCCTCCAGGTCGGTGACCGTCACGCCGGAGCGTCGCAGCTCCACGACCTGGTCCTGGTCGACGGCTCGGGCCTCGCGGGTGTGGGCGATGAAGGCCGTGACATCGCTGCCGAGAAAGTTCTCGCCGTCGCCCAGGCCGATGACGAGCGGGAGGTTGCGACGGGCGGCGACGACGAGGTCTGGCTCGGCCTTGTGGGCCACGACGAGCACGAAAGAGCCTTCGAGGTCCTTGCAGATCGAGCGGACGGTGGCGGCCAGGTCGCCCCCGAGAGCCTCGTACCTCTCCTCGACCAGGTGGGCCACGGCCTCGGTGTCGGTGTCGCTCGTGCGCCGGTGGCCGCGGTCCTCCAGACCGCGGACCAGGACCTCGAAGTTCTCGATGGTCCCGTTGTGCACCACGGCAACGTCCCCGGAGCAGTCCACGTGCGGGTGCGCGTTGCGGTCGGTGGGCGGCCCGTGAGTCGCCCAGCGCGTGTGCCCGATGCCAAGTGTGCCTGGGAGGGAGACCTCGCTGAGCTCCTTCTCCAGGTTCGCCAGCTTGCCCGCCTTGCGCTCGACCGCGAGGTGCCCGTCCGGGCTCAGGATCGCGACGCCCGCGCTGTCGTAGCCGCGGTACTCCAGTCGCCTGAGGCCCGCCAGGACGACCTCGAGGGCGTCCTGCTGGCCGACGTAGCCCACGATGCCGCACATGCCTTCAGGCTAGCCGCCAGCGGCCTGACGGGCTGCTTCCTGCGCTGCCAGCGCCCGTCGCAGGTCGTCGTGCTGCTCGAGCACCACGCGTCGCAGTCCCGCCGGGTGGCCCTCCTGGGCGAGCACCTCCCCGATCCGTGCCAGGACCGCCGGCTCGACGAGCGAGCGGGGGAAGGCGTGCTGCGTGACCGAGCCCGCGAGGGTGGGCGAGTGGGTCGCCCACACCTGCGGCAGGACCTCGACGTAGCGCTCCACGAACGGCCGCAGCAGGTCGGCCTGACCGTGCTGCCAGAAGCCGGCTCCGATGGCACGGATCTGGGCGTTCGTCGCGGACCCCGACACCAGCGTCTGCCAGCTCTGGGCCTTGGCCGCGGGGTCCGGCTGCGAGGCGCGTGCAGCCTCGGCCTGCAGCTCACCGCTGGCCGTCCGGTCGGCGGCGAGCTCACGCTCGATCGCTGCGTCGTCGAGCTCGCCCAGGACCGCCGCCCGACGGATGACGTGCCACCGCAGCTCGCTGTCCATCACCAGCCCCGCAGGGACCGTTGCCCCACTGAGCACGTCCCTCAGCCGGGTCCGGTCGGTGGACGAGGACACCGCCGCGCGGACACGTACGAGCTGGAGGTCACTGCCCGGGACGACGTCAGCGGTCCAGCAGGCCTCGGAGATCCGGGCGATCAGGTCGTCCTGCTGCGAGGGGGCCGCGAACGCCGACGCAGCCGTGAGCGCCTGCCCCAGGAGCGTCTCCACCAGCGAGGGGTCCTGCTCGGCGCCTACCCCTGCCAGGACGGCGGCCACGTGCGTACGGGCGGGGAGCTCGCCGTCCCGCGTCGCGTCCCACAGCGCTCCCCAGCAGAGCGCTCGAGCAAGGGGGTCCTCCACCTCGGCGAGGTGCCGGACGACGGTCTCGAGCGACCTGTCGTCGAAGCGGATCTTGGCGAAGGTCAGGTCGCGGTCGTTCAGCAGCACGAGGTCCGCAGGGGACGCCCCAGGCACGGGGGTGTCGGCCCCGGTGACCTCGACGGCCAGCCGCTCGCGCAGGACGATCGCGCCGCCGACGCGGTCGTAGAGACCGACCGCGATGACGTGGTCGCGCAGGACCTCGCTGTCCTGGACGACCACCAGGTCGCGACCGTCCCATCTGGGGCGCAGGATCCCGACTCCGCTCGTCTCGAGCCACGAGGTCGCCCATCCGCTGAGGTCCCGTCCGCTCGCCACCTCGACCTCGGTCAGCAGGTCCTGCAGGTCGGTGTTCCCGAACGCGTGCTTCGCCAGGTAGGCGCGCAAGCCGGTGAAGAACGTGTCCTGCCCGACGAAGGCGACGAGCTGCCGGAGCACGGAGGCGCCCTTGGCGTAGGAGATCCCGTCGAAGTTCATGAGCGCCGCACGGTTGTCCGGCACGTGCCCCGCCACGGGGTGCGTGGTGGGCAGCTGGTCGGCGCGGTAGCCCCACGCCTTGCGGCCGAGGCAGAAGTCGCTCCAGGCCCCCTCGAAGCGGGTGCCCTCGTCGGTGGTGTGCAGGCCCATGAACTCGGCGAACGACTCGTTCAGCCAGATCCCGTCCCACCACCGCATGGTCACGAGGTCGCCGAACCACATGTGCGCCATCTCGTGGGCGATGACCTGCGCCCGGAGCCGGCGCCTGCCCTCGGTCGTCCGCGACCGGAACACGAACAGCTCGTCCGCGAACGTCACCATCCCCGGGTTCTCCATCGCCCCCGCGTTGAACTCGGGGACGAACACCTGGTCGTAGGTGTCTCCGAACGGGTAGCACGACCCGAAGGTGGGCTGCTGCAGGTCCAAGCAGCTACGGGTGATCTCGAGCAGCTCCTCGGTGTCGAAGTGCGCCGCCAGCGACGTGCGGCACCACACCCCCAGCTCGATGCCGTCGTGCCAGGTCTGCGCCCCGTGCCACGGCCCGGCAGCAAGTGTGAGGTGGTAGGTCGACAGCCGCACCGTCTCCTCGAACACGTGCACGCCGTCGACGACCGTCCCCCGGGTGTTCGAGAGCACGAGGTCGGGAGCCTTCACCCGCAACCGGAAGACCGCCTTGAGGTCGGGCTGGTCGAAGCACGCGAAGATCCGCTGCGCGTCGTCGAGGAAGGCCTGCGCGTAGACGTAGACCCTGCCGTCGGCCGGGTCCTCGAAGCGGTGCAGCCCTTCACCGCTGCGGGTGAAAGCACAGCGCGCCTCGACCGTGATCTCGTGCTCGCCGCCCAGCCCTGACAGGGCAAACCTGCTGCCCACCAGGGCGATCGGACGATCGTCGAGCGTCGCGCGCTCGACGGCGAGGCAGTCGAGCTCGAGGAACGTCGAGGCTCCCGGGACGGCGTTGAAGCGGATCACCGTCCGCGACCGGAACCAGGTGTCGCCCTGCGTCAGGTCGAGGTCGATGTCGTACGACACGACGTCGATCGCCGCGGCCCTGTCAGCAGCCTCGACCTCGGTCAGGTTCCTCATGCGAGGAGACTAGGTCAGCCGACCATCACGGTCTTGGAGACGCTCGGCACGCCCTGGGCGTCCAGGGCGAACAGCATGTACGCGCCGGGCACCAGCACGCCGCTGTCGGCCGGAAGGGTCAGCGCGTAGCTGTTCGTCCCGGTGGCAACGGGCGTCAGCGGGACCCGTCGCTGGTCGTTGTTCACCCCGTGCGTGACGGACGCCATGCGGACGAGCGAGAACGAGGACACAGCGCCGCCGGTGGCGACGGAGATCGTGGAGCCCGCCGAGGCGGAGCCGGGGGCGCTCGTGATCACCGGGCGGGTGCGGGCGCTGCCGTCGGAGCTGAGCAGGTAGGGCGGGGTGAAGACCTGCCCGTTCGGGTGGTCGACGCCGCAGGCAGCGCCGCACAGGCCGCCACCGCTGGTGAGAACGCGCCCGTCCGGCAGCAGCACCGACTGCGAGTGGTAGACGCGGGGGACGGACATCGGCGCGAGCTCGGTGAAGACACCGGTGCGCGGGTCCCAGATCTCGGGAGCGAGCTGCGCCGTCGCATCCGAGAAGGGGTGCGCGTAGGCCTGCCCACCGATGACGAGGACCTCGCCGTCGGGCAGGACGACTGCTGTCGCGAACGCCCTCGGGTGCAGCATGGGCGACAGCTTGGTGACGACCGGGTTGGTCCCGTTGATGTCGATCGAGTAGGCGTGGTCGGTCGCTACGGAGTCGGTGTAGGCAGGAGCACCTCCGACGGTGAGCACCTTGCCCACGTCGTACATCGCGGTGGCCCCGTTCATCGCGTCCGCGTCGTCCCCACGGACCCCGGCGGCGGTGTACGTCCCCGCACCGGTGGTGCCGTACCAGCCCATGGCCCTGCTCGGTCCGGCGTGGAAGACCCGACCACCGGAGGCGGCGAACAGCCAGGCGTGGTTGTCCTGGCGGAAGATGCCCGCCGGGTCGTTGGTGAGGATGGGCGCTGCCGGGGCGCCTGGAAGAAGCACGGACCCGCCGGTCGCGGTCCAGAGCTCGCCGTTCTTGTTGCCGGCCGCGTCGTCCCACGACCCGCCGAGGGTGAACACCGCCCCGGTCGAGGTCGTCACTGCCGCCTGGTAGCCACGCGGGATCGCCAGCGGCGAGCCGACGGACCACGACCCGGTGACCGGGTCGTACAGGCTGGTCTTGTCGTCGTCGCTGCCCCCGTTGACGAGCAGGCGGCCATCGGGCAGCAGGGCCGTACCGGGGCAGAACATGTCGTGCCCGGTGTTGGTCACCGTGGCCTGGCTGATCGCGCCGGTGGCGGGGTCGTACAGCGCTGTCTGCGTCATGCCGTCCTTGACGCCGTACGTCGCCCCGGAGGAGGCCCACATCAGCACCTTGCCAGTGGGCAGGGCGGCCGCGGCGACCGGGACGATGGGCAAGCCGAACGTCGTGGACCAGCCGCCGGGGCTCGGCGCAGAGCTGAGCAGATCGACCTCAGCGGCGCTCGTCCACGGGCCGCGGTTGCCGGCCTCCGACAGCGCCGTCAGTCGCACGTACCGACCGATGACGGCCGGGAAGGAGATGGTCTGCAGCGTCGGGAGGTCGGCCAGCGTGCCTCCCGCCGTCATGGTCCACGCAGTCCCGGTCGGCGACACCTCGACCTTGTACTGGCCGATCCGGCCGTTGGGCGTGCCGTCCTGCCGCGGGAGGTAGGTCAGCCCGCTGATCCACCGCTGGGCCAGCGTGTCGATCGTCAGGGTGTGCGGCAGCGGCGCGTTGCCCGCGCTCCAGCCGGTGTGCCAGATCGTCGTCGGGTCCGCGTCGAGGACGTTCGCGGCGGCTCCGTCTTCGCCGACCAGCTCCTCGCTGTCGGCCGTCGCCTTCCACGTGCTGCGCGGCGGCAGTCCCGCCGTCGGTGTCACCGTTGCCGTGGCGGTCGGGGTCGGGGCCACGGTCGGCGGGGCGGTGCTCGTGAGGTCGACCTCGGCGGCGCTCGTCCAGGGCCCGCGGTTGCCCGCCTCGGTGAGCGCGGTGAGCCGCACGTAGCGCGCGCTGAGCGAGCTGAGCTTGATGGTCTTCAGCACTGCGGTGTCGGCGAGGACCCCGGTGGGGCCGGCCGTCCAGGTCGTGCCGTCCGCGGAGACCTCGACCTTGTACTGGCCGATCCGCCCGTTGGGTGCGCCGTCCTGCCGCGGGAGGTAGGTGAGGGCCGTGATCGTGCGCAGCGCCTTGGTGTCGATCGTCAGGGCGTGCGGCAGGGGTGCGTTACCGGCGCTCCACCCGGTGTGCCAGATCGTCGTGCTGAGGCCGTCGAGCACGTTGGCAGCGGCGCCGTTCTCACCCGTGAGCTCCTGGCTGTCCGCCGTCACCGACCAGCTCGACCTGGGCGGCAGCGCTGCCGGGGTCGTGGGGCTGGACGTGGGGCTGGCGGTGCCTGCCGGCGTCCCGGTGGGCGTGGCCGTCAGGGTGGGGGTAGGCGTGGCCGTCAGGGTCGGAGTGGCGGTCGGGGTCGCGGTGGGCGTGGGCGACGCGGTGGCGATGGTCGCGGGGACCAGGTCCACCTCGGCCGCGCTCGACCAGGGGCCGCGGTTACCGGCCTCGGTCAGGGCCGTGAGCCGCACGTACCTCGCACTGGCGGCCGTGAAGCCCAAGGTCTTCGTGGTGGTGCTGTCGGCCATCGTGCCGGTCGAGACGGGCGCGCTCCAGGCGGTCCCGTCGAGGGAGAGCTCGATCCGGTACTGGCCGATCCTGCCGTTGGGGATCCCGTCCTGACGGGGCTGGTAGGTGAGTGCCTTGAACACCTGCACGGCCTTGGTGTCGAGCGTCAGCGTGTGCGGGAGGGGGGCGTTCCCAGCGCTCCACCCGGTGTGCCAGATGGTGGCCGGGTTGCCGTCGAGGGCGTTGGCCGCAGCTCCGTTCTCGCCCGTCAGCTCCTGGCTGTCGGCAGTGACGGTCCAGGTGGAGCGGGCTGTGGCCGCGGGGACCAGCGTGGACCCGTGCGGCAGCAGGAACGCGAGCAGGCACAGCAGCGGCAGGGCAGGGCTGAGCGATCGCGCCTTCACATCCACCCCCTGGTCGACAGCCATGGTCGCACCGGAAGGACCCGTTTGTGCCTCATCCGTTCGGACGGCGCGACCGACCGTTTCAGCCCCCTCTCAGCGGCCCCGCACGACCTCTGCAAGACGGTGGGCGACGGCCTCGGCCTCGGCCTGCGTGGGGGCCTCCACCATGACCCGGACCAGGGACTCCGTACCGGACGGGCGCAGCAGCACGCGACCGTTCCCCGCGAGCAGGGACTCCTCGCGCGCGACCGCGTCGACGACGTCCGCCTCAGTGGCGCGGGACCTGTCGGCACGCACGTTGACCAGTACCTGCGGCAGCAGGGCCACGACGGAGGCCAGCTCACGGACCGATCTGCCCGTGCGGGCCACCCGGTCCATCACCTGCAGCGCGGTCAGCAACCCGTCGCCGGTCGTGGCGTGGTCGAGCATCACGACGTGGCCGCTCTGCTCACCGCCCAGGGGGTAGGGCCCGTCAGGCCCTCCCGCCAGCATCGCCTCCAGCACGTACCGGTCCCCCACGGCCGTCCGCACCACGTCGATGCCCGCGACGGTCATCGCCTGAACCAGGCCGAGGTTGCTCATGACGGTCGCCACGAGCACGTCCGACCCCCGGAGTCCGGCGTCCTTGCGGCTCAGAGCGAGCAGCCCCAGCACCTGGTCCCCGTTGAGGACCGTGCCATCGCCGTCCACGACGATGCACCGGTCGGCGTCTCCGTCGTGCGCGATGCCGAGGTCCGCGCCGTGCTCGACGACGGCGGCAGCGAGCGACTCGGGGTGCGTGGCCCCGCAACCGTCGTTGATGCGCTCTCCGTCACCCGCGCAGTGGATCTCGATAACTCGGGCACCCGCCTGGCGGTAGAGCTCCGGCGCGAGCCTGGCGGCAGCGCCTTCTGCCCCGTCGACGACGACCGTCAGCCCCTCGAGGCTGCCTGCCGTGCTCAGCAGGGCGGTGAGGTATCCCTCGACGACCAGGGAGGACGCCTCGTGCACGCTCCCCTCGTGGACCAGCCCCAGCTGGTGGAGGTCCTCCTCGATCGCCTCTTCCTGCGCATCGGTGAGCTTGTGCCCACCGGGTCCGAAGAGCTTGAGGCCGTTGTCCTGGACAGGGTTGTGCGAGGCGGAGATGACCAGTCCGAGGTCGGCTGCGCCTGACGCGACCACGAACGCGACCGTCGGCGTCGGCACGACACCGAGCAGCTCGACGCGCGCCCCCTCCGCGCAGAAGCCTGCAACGGCAGCTGCTTCCAACGCCGGACCGGAGGGCCTGGTGTCACGACCGATCACGACCCGTGAGCCGCCGAGGACGCGCACCGCGCTCCGGGCGACCGCGAGGGTCAGGGCTTCCGTGAGGACGTCGCCGAAGGCGAGCCCACGGATCCCGTCCGTGCCGAACAGCCGTGCCATCCCGTCCCCTCGAATCCCCTGGAACATGCCGCGAGGCGGCTCCCCGTGGAAGCCGCCTCGCAGGACGAATGGTTAGCGCTTGCTGTACTGCGGCGCCTTGCGGGCCTTCTTGAGGCCGTACTTCTTGCGCTCCTTGATCCGCGAGTCGCGGGTCAGGAAGCCCTCCTTCTTCAGGGCGGGGCGGTCGTCAGGCTCGACCTCGATGAGGGCCCGCGCGATCGCGAGACGCAGCGCGCCGGCCTGGCCGGAGATGCCGCCGCCGTGCAGGCGCGCGATGACGTCGTACTGCTCGAGCTTCTCGAGCGTGGCGAAGGGCTCGTTGATCGCCTGCTGGTGCACCTTGTTCGGGAAGTAGTTCTCGAGGGTGCGGCCGTTGAGCTTGTACTGGCCGGTGCCCGGGACGAGGCGGACGCGGACGATGGCCTCCTTGCGGCGGCCGACGGTCTGGATGAGCTCGGAGGAAGCGGGAGCAGTCATTACTGGGACACCTGGCTGAGCTCGTAGGGAACCGGGCTCTGCGCCTGGTGGGGGTGGGTCGGGCCGGCGTACACCTTCAGCTTGGACAGCATCTGACGGCCCAGCGTGTTGTGCGGGAGCATGCCCTTGATCGCCTTCTCGATGATCCGCTCGGGGCGGGTCGCAAGGACCTCGGCGTACGGCGTGCTCGTCAGACCACCGGGGTAACCGGAGTGGCGGTGGACCCGCGACTGAGCCGCCTTGTTGCCGGTCATGACGATCTTGCCGGCGTTGATGACGACGACGAAGTCACCGGTGTCGAGGTGCGGCGCGTAGTACGGCTTGTGCTTGCCGCGGAGCAGGATGGCTGCCTGGCTGGCCAGGCGGCCGAGCACGATGTCGCTCGCGTCGATGACGTGCCACTGGCGGGTCACGTCAGACGGCTTGGGCTGGTACGTGCGCACGGGATCTGCTCTTCTCTACGGCTCAGTCTTGGGGGGCGGCGGGCGCGAAAGGCGACAGAGCGCCGCGCTGCTACCCACAGCAGCCCGCCACGATACCTGAGAGCGGGTGCCGGCTGCAAAGAGCAGGCTCAGCGGACCATGTGGACCAGGTCGCGGCCGTCGATGCCACCACCGGCCGTGCGCTTCCCCGTCTCGACGAACCCGAGCTTGAGGTAGGCGGCGTGCGCCCGGGAGTTGTCCTCGTGGACGTCGAGCGTGAGCGGATCGGGGGCAGCCCACGCCTGGACCACGTCCACCAGCTGGGCCAGCACGCCCTGGCCGCGGGACTCGGGACGGACGTAGACACCGAACAGGACCGGGACGCCCTCCGGGGTGTGGAACCCGCCGGCCATCCCGACCGGCGCGTCATCGGGGTCGTACGCGAGGAGTCGGAGGCCGGGCCAGCCCATCCGCTCCTGCCACTCGTCGTCGGACCGCAGCAGGGCATCGGCGTGGAGCTCCCCGAAGCCGATCGGGGTGTCCCGCAGGGCCTCGAGCCGCAGCTCGCGCCAGGCCCGCCAGTCCGCGGGGGTCAGGACCTCGATCCGGGTCATCCGCGGGTCCGGACGACTCTGCCCTCGTCCCAGACCGGCTCGTCCGACTCGTAGACCTCGCCCGAGGCCCCGAACACGAGGAACCGGTCGAACCCCCGGGCGAACCAGCGGTCATGCGTGACGGCGAGGACGGTGCCGTCGAAGGCCTCGAGCCCCTCCTCGAGGGCTTCAGCGGAAGCGAGGTCGAGGTTGTCCGTCGGCTCGTCGAGCAGCAGCAGGGTGGCCCCACCGAGCTCGAGCAGGAGCACCTGGAACCGAGCCTGCTGGCCACCCGACAGCGAGTCGAAGACCTGGTCCGCCTGCTCCTGGAGCTCGTAGCGGCGCAGCGCCCCGATGGCCTGGCCGCGCTCCATCCCCCGCCGGTCCCCGTCGCCGCGGTGCAGCACCTCGGTCAGCGTCTTCCCGTAGAGCTCTGGCGAGTCGTGCGTCTGCGCGAACCAGCCCGCAACCACGCGAGCACCGAGCTTCGCGACGCCGGTGTGCGCCACGTCCTGCCCCGCCAGCAACCGCAGGAAGTGCGACTTGCCCGAGCCGTTGGACCCCAGCACCCCGACGCGCTCGCCGTAGAAGACCTCGAGGTCGAACGGCTTCATCAGGCCGGTCAGCTCGAGCTTCTCGGCCGTGACCGCCCTCACCCCCGTACGACCGCCGCGGAGCTTCATGGTGACCTTCTGGTCCACCACCTGCTCCGGGGGCGGGCCCGCCTCGAGGAACTTGTCGTAGCGCGTGACCATGGCGCTGTAGCGGGAGGCCATGTCCGGGCTGATCTTGGCCTGCTCGCGCAGCTTGAGCACGAGCGCCTTCAAGCGGGCGTTCTCCTCGTCCCAGCGCTTGTGCAGCTCCCCGAGCCGGTCGCGGCGGGCCTGCCGAGCCTCGTAGTAGTTGCCGAAGCCGCCACCGTGGACCCAGGTGCCGTGGGCCTCGACCGTGACGACGCGCGTGGCCACGTTGCTCAGCAGCTCGCGGTCGTGGCTGACGAACAGCACGGTCTTCGGCGACTCGGCCAGTGCCGCCTCGAGCCACCGCTTGCCGGGGACGTCCAGGTAGTTGTCCGGCTCGTCGAGCAGCAGCACCGAATCAGGTCCGCGGAGCAGCGCCTCGAGCGCGAGCCGCTTCTGCTCACCGCCGCTCAGGGTGCTCAGCTTGCGGTACATCGCCTTCTCGTACGGCATCCCGAGCGCCGCCATCGTGCACACGTCCCACTGCACCTCGGCCTCGTAGCCGTGCGCGTCTCCCCAGTCGGAGAGCGCTGTGGCGTAGCGCATCTGGGTCTTCTCGTCCTCGTGCTCCATCATCGCGAGCTCGGCCTTCTCGAGCGCTCGGCCGGCCTTGCTGACGTCCGGCGGGGCGAGGTCGAGCAGCAGGTCGCGGACCTCGCTCTCGTCGCGGATCGAGCCGATGAACTGGCGCATGACCCCGAGCCCGCCTTCACGCGCGACCGCGCCGGCATGGGGTGCGAGGTCGCCGGCGATGATCCGCAGCAGCGTGGTCTTGCCGGTGCCGTTCGCACCCACCAGTGCGGTCTTCGTCCCGTCGCCGACCCGGAAGCTGGCCTCGTCGAACAGGACCCGCCCGTCCGGCAGGACGTAGCTCAGTGACTGGCAGTCGACGTACCCCATGCACCCATGATCTGGCATGCGCCGTCGGCCTGCGAGGGGTTAACCAGACGGGCAACCGGCGTCAACCCTCGTCGGCCTGACTGCTCCCCGCTAAGGGCGGCCGGGACCGGCGGGTGACCTCCTGACGGGCCAGCAGCTGGTCGTCCGGCGGGTACTCGACGGCGACCAGCGTCAACCCGTGCGCCGGGGCGACCAGCACCCCGGTCGCGCGGACGGTCGAGGTCAGCAGCTCGGCCGGCCAGGACGGCTCGCGCCGGCCGTCTCCGACCGCGAGCAGCGCGCCGATGAGCGACCGGACCATCGAGTGGCAGAACGCATCCGCCTGCACCGTGGCCTCCAGGACGCCGTCCGGCAGCCGCTCCCAGTCGAGCCGCAGCAGCGTCCGGATCGTGGTCGCTCCTTCACGCTTCTTGCAGTAGGCAGCGAAGTCCTGCAGCCCCACCAGGCCCGATGAGCCGGCGCGGACGCTGCCCAGGTCCAGCGGCCGTGGCCACTCCAGGGTGTCCCTGCGCCGCAGCGGGTCGACGGCGGCCGGCCCGTCGGCCACCCGGTAGACGTAGGTCCGCGAGACGCCCGAGAAGCGCGCGTCGAAGCCTTCGGGCGCCCTGCTCACCGCGCGCACCTGGATGTCGTCGGGCAGCCGCCCGTTGAGCCGGCGCAGCAGCAACCGGTCCTCGGCCAGCTCTGCCGGCAGGTCGAGGTGCGCCACCTGACCACGGGCGTGCACCCCGGCATCGGTGCGGCCGGCAACAGTCAGTCGCGGGAGGTCATCTCGACGGGCGATGACCGCGAACGCCGACTCGAGCTCGCCCTGGACCGTGCGCTGGTCGTGCTGCGCGGCCCATCCCGCGAAGGACGTCCCGTCGTAGGACAGGTCGATGCGCACGCGCACGGGCTCCTCGGTCATGACCGGCCCGAGGCTAGTGCGGTCGACCGAAGGGCACGGCACCACACCTGCGCCGACGCCGCGAGCCCGCCCCCAGCGAAGGGGACGGGCTCGGCAGACGCGCGGGGAGGCTTACTCCTGGGGAGCGTCCGGGGTCTCCTCGGCAGCAGCCTCGGGGGCCTCGGCCTCAGCTGCGGGAGCCTCGGCTGCCGGAGCCTCAGCAGCGACCTCGGCCTCGGGCTCTGCGGGCACCTCGGCAGCGGCCGTCTCCTCGACGGGCTCCTGCTCGGGGGCCGGGGTGACGTCAGCCTGGCCGGCCTCGGCCACAACTGCGGCAGCGGTCGGGGACTCCGCCGCGAGCTCCTCAGCGGCCTCCAGGGTGGCGCCGGTGGGCGCGTTCTTCGGAGCGGTCCTGGTGCCACGGGCGCGCTCGGCCTCACCGACGGCCTGCTGCGCGATCGTGAGCGCCTCGACGAGCTCGATGAGGGCCATGGGCGCGTTGTCGCCCTTGCGGGGCCCGAGCTTCACGATGCGCGTGTAACCGCCCGGACGGTTCTCGTAGCGCGGACCGATCTCCTCGAAAAGCACGTGGACGACGCTCTTGTCGTTGAGCCGCTTGAGGACCTGGCGACGGGCGTGCAGGTCACCGCGCTTGGCGAAGGTGATGAGGTGCTCGGCGTAGGGGCGCAGCCGCTTGGCCTTGGCCTCGGTCGTCGTGATGCGGCCGTGCTCGAACAGCTGGGTGGCGAGGTTCGCCAGCATGTGACGCTCGTGCGCCGGGCTGCCGCCCATGCGCGGACCCTTGGTGGGTGTGGGCATGTCCGTGCTCCTGTCAGAGGCGGGAGAGAAGGATCTCTCCGTAGGGGCGATGCCGCGGATGCGGAATCCCGGTCTGCTGCCTGTACGAGGGGTCCCGAGGAGAGAGCCCCTCGTACAGGGTGGTGCCGTTAGAGCTGCTCGGTCTCCGCGAAGCCGCCGTCGGCGTCCCCGTCGTCCTCGAGGCCATCGGTGTCATCGCCGAACGAGCCGTACTCATCCGTGCCGAAGGAGTTGGCCACCTGCGAGGGGTCGAACCCGGGAGGCGAGTCCTTCAGGCCGAGGCCCATCTGGTGGAGCTTGACCTTGACCTCGTCGATCGACTTGCTGCCGAAGTTGCGGATGTCGAGCAGGTCCGCCTCGGAGCGGGAGACGAGCTCGCCGACCGTGTGGATGCCCTCGCGCTTGAGGCAGTTGTAGGAGCGGACCGTCAGGTCCATCTCCTCGATCGGCAGGGCCAGGTCTGCAGCGAGCGCAGCGTCCGTCGGGGACGGGCCGATGTCGATGCCCTCTGCCTCGTCGTTGAGCTCCTGGGCCAGGCCGAACAGCCCGACCAGCGTCTTGCCGGCGCTGGCGACGGCGTCCCGCGGGGTCATGCTGTTCTTGGTCTCGACGTCGATGACGAGCTTGTCGAAGTCGGTGCGCTGCTCGACGCGGGTGGCCTCGACCTTGTAGGTCACCTTGAGGACCGGCGAGTAGATGGAGTCGACCGGGATGCGTCCGATCTCCTGGCCGGCCTGCTTGTTCTGCACGGCGGAGACGTAGCCGCGGCCGCGCTCGACGGTCAGCTCGATCTCGAGCCGGCCCTTGCCGTTCAGGGTGGCGATGTGCAGGTCGGGGTTGTGCACCTCGACACCGGCCGGGGGGGCGATGTCGGCGGCGGTGACCGGGCCGGGGCCCTGCTTGCGCAGGTACATGACGACCGGCTCGTCGCTCTCGGAGGAGACGACCAGCTCCTTGAGGTTCAGGATGAGGTCGGTCACGTCCTCCTTCACGCCGGGAACGGTCGTGAACTCGTGGAGGACGCCGTCGATGCGGATGCTCGTCACGGCGGCGCCGGGGATCGAGCTGAGCAGAGTACGGCGGATGGAGTTGCCGAGGGTGTAGCCGAAGCCGGGCTCGAGCGGCTCGAGGACGAACCGCGAGCGACGGTCGGTGACAACCTCTTCAGTGAGGGTCGGGCGCTGTGCGATGAGCACGCTGTGTCCTTTCGGGACTTGTCTTCGAGACGACCGCCATATGTCGGTCTCGAGGGGTGCACGGGGTGGCGAGTCCTGCGCGGTTGTGGAGTTGTGAGACTTCGTTCTGAGGGATTGCGACGTGCTGAAGCCGCCGGGACCCGTTCGGGTCCCGGCGACCGAGGCTTACTTCGAGTAGAGCTCGACGATGAGCTGCTCCTGGACCGGGGTGTCGATCACCTGACGGCTCGGGAGGGCGTGCACGAGGACGCGCATCTGGGAGGGGATGACCTCCATCCACGGCGGGGAGGGCCGGTCACCTGCGGTCTCACGGGCGATGACGTAGGGCGTCAGCTCGCGGGACTTGGCACGCACCTCGACGATGTCGTTGGCGGTGACGCGGTAGGACGGGATGTCGACCTTCTTGCCGTTCACGAGCACGTGGCCGTGGCGCACGGCCTGACGGGCGTGGTCGCGGCTGGTCGTGAAGCCAGCGCGGTAGACGACGTTGTCGAGGCGGCTCTCGAGGATGACGAGCAGGTTCTCACCGGTCTTGCCGGTCTTCTTGTTCGCCTCCTCGTAGTAGCCGCGGAACTGCTTCTCGAGGACGCCGTAGATGCGCGCGCACTTCTGCTTCTCGCGCTTCTG
>JAODNB010000194.1 GCA_025464795.1 Frankiales bacterium | reverse complement strand
TGCAGCGGCCTGTGCCTCCGCCGCAGCCTGAGCCTCGGCAGCAGCCTGCGCTTCCGCGGCCTCCTCAGCAAGGCGGGCAGCGTTGGCTTCCTCGGCGAGTCGCGCGGTCTCGGCCTCTTCGGCGACGCGGGCAGCCTCGGCGAGCTCTGCGTCGGCAGCAGCCTGCGCTTCGCGGGCGGCTTCCGCCTGGGCCTCGAGGGCGGCCTGCTCGTTGTCCTTGTCCTTGCGGACCTGGGCGAGGCTGACGATCTCGGCTTCGTGGTCGGAGGTGCGGGCGGCCTCGGCGGCGGCGGCGTCCTCGGCGCGGGCGGCCTCCAGCTCGGCCTGGGCCTTCGCCAGCTCGGCGGCGTCCTTCGAACGGCGCTTGGCGTCGCGCTCGGCACGAGCCGCGGTCTTCTCGTTGCGGGCGATCTCGGTCGGCGTCAACGGCTTGGCGGTGCCCTTGCGGGTCCGCGGCTTGGGGGCGGCGAACAGCGCGTCGTCCCCGCCGTGACTGGGGCCGAGCAGCGCGCTGAGCGCGGCCGAGACCCGGTCGATCGAGTCGTTGACGTCGCCCTCGGCGATCTCCTCGGCCGTGCGCTCAGCCGCGGGCGAAGGCAGAGGCGAAGACACGGGCGAGGCCAGAGGCGACTCCTCGAGAGCGGTTCCTCGGAGCGCGGCAGAGATCAGCTGGGCGACCTCGGCGGGCGTCGGCTCCTCGCCCTGCGCGGGGATGACGATCGGCTCAGCCTCGGAAGAGGGCTCGGAAGTGGGCCCGTCGGATGGCGCGAAGGCAGCCGCGAGGCGCGAGGCGACAGAGCTGCCACCGCCTGAGCCGACGGACACCGTCTCGGCCCCCATGAGGACCTCTTCGACCTCGAGCAGGCCCGAGCGGACGAGGGCGTAGACGACCTGGCCGGCCTCGTACAGGGTGAAGCCGCACTCGCGGGCGAGCTCGGCGATGGAGCGGACGCCATCGACCTTGCACAGCAGCGACCAGGCCTCCGGGTCGATGGACATCTCGCTGTCGCTCTGACCGGAAGCGGAGAGGACCGGGACCGCGTCAGGACCGTGCACCGTCTCGGTGATGGTGGCCCACTCGGCCATCCGCTCGGCGACCTCTGCGAGCAGCTCCTTCACGGGGCTGGGCGGGGCGACGTCTTCCCGGGTGCGCTCGTTGACGCGGAACTTCCACGTCCCCGTCGGCCAGCGCATGAGGTCGGAGGTCTGCTCGCGAACCTGCTCCTTGATGAACGCCTCGACAACAGGCTGGTCGACGTAGCCGAGGTGGACGAGCAGCTCGCCGAGCCGCCAGCCCTGAAGCTCGGTGCGCTGGGCCTCGAGCGCCTCTGCGAGTGCCTCAGGGCCAAGAGAGCCGCTGGACACGAGCCGGGCGCCCAGCTGCGGCCGTCGGCCGGGGACCTGCACGGCGTAGACCTGACCGCCCCGGACGTAGACCTTCGCCTCTTCGCCGATGCCGTCCATGACGTGAAGGCAGCCTGAGGCAACCCCGTCGGCGAGCTGGAGCAGGACCTCGGAAAGAGGCGTCGTGACGAGGTCACCCTTGAGCACGTCGGTCCTCCTTCCCTTGCACGTCAGTACTAGGTGCCTCGGCACCCCTGAGCCAGTTGTTGAGCCGTCCGGCCCAACGGATAGGGGAATCTGACACGATGGGGGCACACTGCACGACAGGAGCGAGGAGAGGACGGCCGTGAGCGCCGACGGAACGCCTGCCCAGGGCACTCGGAGGATCGACCGGGTCTTGGCTGAGGACTACCTCACCGGCCTGGCTGAGGCCCCTCTCGGCGACGTGCGCGAGCTGCGCGACGAGGCCGAGCAGGAGGAGGTCGACCTCTCCTACATCCGTCGCCTCATTCAGGGCCGCATGGACATCGTCCGTGCTGAGCTGAACCGTCGCGAGGGCGGCAGCAACGCCGGTGGGTCTCTCATCGACGGCCTCGCCCAGACGTTGGCCGACGAGCCGCGCGGCCCCGCGCGAGGCCTGGGTCGTCACACCACCATCGAGCCCTCCCGCGTGGACAGCCACCGCCGCTACGTCGAGGCCCTCGTCGCCGACGTCGACCTGACCGACACGGCTGCGCGCTCGTCCGACGAGCTGCACCACGCCATGCGGGTGCTGTCCGATGAGGAGCAGGTCCTGAGCGCGAAGCGCCGCCAGGTGCAGAACGTCATGGACGCCTGCAGCGCGGAGATCACCCGTCGTTACCGTGATGGCGAAGCCGACGTGAGCAGCCTGCTGAACGAGGCGTGACCCTCCTCGCCGAGGTCGTTCGCTCAGGCTACGTCGAAGGGACGCACCACGGTTCCGTGGTGGCCCTGCGTGCCGACGGCTCCGTCGCTCTCGCGGTCGGTGACCTCGAACGACCCGTCTTCCCGCGCTCGTCGAACAAGCCCCTGCAGGCCGTAGCGATGCTCGACGCCGGGTGGGAGCCGTTGTCCGACGAGCAGCTCGCTCTGGCGACCGCGTCCCACAACGGCGAGCCGGGTCACCTCGAGGTCGTGCTCGAGATGCTTGCTGAGCTCGGTCCGCAGGCGCTCCAGTGCCCGATCCAGCCGCCACTGTCCGAAGCGGCCTGGCTAGCGATCCTGCGCGATGGCGGCGAGGCGACGACCCTGACCATGAACTGCTCGGGGAAGCACGCCGCGATGCTTCGCACCTGCGTGGCCAACGGCTGGAACACCGCCTCCTACCTCGCGACCGAACACCCGGTGCAGAGAGCGTGCCTGGAGGGGATCCAGCGACTCGCGGGTGAGCCCGTGAGGCACGTCGCGACCGATGGCTGCGGTGCACCCCAGCACGCGCTCACCCTGCCCGGTCTGGCACGGGCGTTCGCGTCGTTGGCCACGGGCCAGGACAACGAGCGGCGTACGGCGCACGCGATGACAGCCCGCCCCTGGTACGTCGGCGGCACCGGCCGGGACGTCACCCGACTGATGGAGGCCGTCCCGGGGCTCGTGGCCAAGGACGGCGCCGAGGGCGTGTACGCAGCAGCACTCCCGGACGGCTCCTCCGTGGCGCTCAAGATCGATGACGGGGCAGGACGCGCCCGTACGCCGGTCCTGATCGCTGCGCTGCGGGCGCTGGGGGTCGAGGCCCCGCTGTTCGACGAGCTGGCCGAGACGCCGGTCCTCGGCGGCGGTCGTCGGGTCGGTGAGGTACGCGTCGTGGGCGCGCTCCGCTCGGCCCGCCCGCCGAGCTGAGCCGCCGTCATGACGACCTGTCTCGCGAGATCCGGTTCCTGGGGCCCGAAACGGACCTGAAGAGAGCTTTCCCACCGGATCCGACGAGACAGGTCGGGAGCGGGCGGCAGGGCTATGCGCGGTGGAGGTGGTACTCGGAGGGGTCGAACCGGCTGACCTCGCGCATGAACGTGAAGGTGAACGTCGGCCACAGGGTGGTGTTGCGACCCTTGTCGTCGAGGTACCAGGACGAGCACCCGCCGCGGTTCCACACGGTCTTCTTCAGCTGCCGCTGCAGGTCCGCGTTGTAGGCCGCCTGCCGCTCGACCCGGGGTTCGATCGCTGATGCGCCGGCTGCCTCGAGCGCGTCGAGGGCGTCGAGGAGGTGGCCCACCTGCGCCTCGATCATGAGGGTGATCGAGTTGTGCCCGAGCCCGGTGTTCGGGCCGACGAGGATGAAGAAGTTCGGGAAACCGGCGACGGACATGCCGTGCAAGGCCTGCATCCCGTTCTTGGACCACTCCTCCTTCAGCGAACGACCGCGCGCGTGGACGCGCTCGGCGATGGGCGGGTCCGACACCGCGAACCCGGTCGCGAACACGATCGTGTCGACCTCGTGCGTCGTACGGGTGCCGTCCTTGGCCTCGGTGACGACGCCGTTCGCCACGACCTCCACGATCGGGTCCGTCTCGACATGAGCGTTGGGCTGGGTGAGGGCCGGGTAGTAGGTGTTCGACAGCAGGACGCGCTTGCAGCCCATCGTGAACGTCGGCGTCAGCTTCTCGCGAAGCACTGGGTCGGCGACCGAGCGGTGGAGGTTCTTCAGGGCGGCCTTCTGCGCCAACCGCATCAGGCCCTGGTTGTAGCGAAAGCCCAGGATGTGGCTCTCGCGGCCGAGGTAGATGGCGCTGCGGGACGCCCGCTGGAGCCAAGGGAACCGCGTGAAGGCCTTGTGCTGCCACGCCGGGATCTCACGGTCAGCGCGGGGGAGCACCCAGGTCGCGGTGCGCTGGAACAGGACGAGGCCAGCAGCCTCCTTCTGCAGGTGCGGGACGAACTGGATGGCGGAGGCTCCTGTCCCGATGACGGCAACCCGGCGGCCTGCGGCAGACCAGGAGTGGTCCCAGCGCGCGGAGTGGAACGTCGTGCCCTCGAAGGACGAGAGTCCTTTGATGTCAGGCTCTTTCGGCTCGGAGAGCCCCCCGGAACCAGCTACCACGACCTTGGCCGTGAGGGTGCCGACGGTGGTCTCGACGGTCCAGAGCTGGGTCTGCTCGTCCCACTCGCACGCGAGCACCTCCGCGCCGAAGCGCAGGTGAGGCTCCAGGCCGCGGTCGGTGGCCACCTTGCGCAGGTAGGCGTAGATCTCCGGCTGCGGGCTGAAGGCGCGCGACCAGGTCGGGTTGAGGGCGTACGAGAAGCTGTAGACCTGGGAAGGGACGTCACACGCGCACCCCGGGTAGGTGTTGTCCCGCCACGTGCCGCCCACGTCGTGGGCGCGCTCGAGGATGACGAAGTCGTGACGTCCTGACTCCTTCAGCTTGATCGCCGTGCCGAGCCCTGAGAAGCCCGAACCGATGATCGCGACCGAGACGTGGGAGGGGAGGTCGGTCATGCGTAGGTCCTTTCCTGAGTCCGACCGAGACGCGTCAGGTCGAGGAGAAGCGGGGACAGCGGTTGGGTGGCCGAGCGGTCTAGTCGACGCAGGCCCAGGGACAGCGTGCCGATCCAGAGCAGAGCGAGCAGGCCGAGCACTGCGTACGCCGTGTGCTTGAGGGTGTCCGACCCACCGACCGCCTCGCGCTGGAGGATCTCCTGGTCCTGCACGAAGCTCCGCGTGAACCTGGGTGAGGCGGGGATGCCCTTCGCGGGGATGCCCTTGTCCTCAGGCATGTAGACCGGGATCGCCTGCTGGGAAGCGGAAGTAGCCAGGCGCAGCACTGACTTGTAGTCACCGGCGACCGGGACGGCGTGCACGGTCTCGTACACGCCCTTGCCCACCTTGCGGAGCGGGGTGATCTGCAGACCGGTGCCGCCGATGAGCTGGCGGCTGCCCTGCCAGGACGTGACGTTGAACCACGCCACGTCGTCGGCGATCGAGGCCGGGTGCAGGGTGATGCGCAAGTCGGCGGTGCTCGGACCCGCGGCAGTCGTGACGACGTCGGCGGAGTAGGAGCTGTTGCTGCCGATGGGCAGCGCGACGGCGACGACGGCGAGAGCGGCGGCGAAGGCCAGGCCCGCCGCGAAGCGCGGGGTCGTCGTCCGCTCCGCCTTCTCCGCCAGGAGCGCACGGCCGACCATCGCGCCGAGCACGCCACCGGAGACTGCCGCGACGAAGGCAAGGACGTACGCCTCCGGGAACAGCACCGGCTGCCACGGCAGGACGAACGCCACCTGGCTGTAGAGGTACTCGAAGCCGACGCCGACGGTCCCGATCAGCGAGCCGGCGACGAGGCCGAAGCGCACCTGGTTGCGTGGGTCGACGAGCAGAGCAGCCCCTTCGACGAGAAGGGCTTCCACCAGGTCGAGCGGCATGTGCGGCATCGACAGACCGAACCCCTGCGAGATGACCAGGGCCCAGAGCCCCCGGACGACGAGGAACCCGGCGGCCGCCTGCAGGGCACCGAAGCGCCCGATCTTGATGCGAGCCGCGACGAGGCCGATGCCGGCGGCGAGGGCGATCAGCAGCGGGTGGTAGATCGCGTTGAACTGCGGGACGCCCATGTCGAACTCGTCCTGCAGCGTCGACAGGCCGATCAGGAACGCGAAGGCCATGCTGGCGGACGAGGGACGCATGAGGCGGGCCACCAGGGTGCCGCGGCCCCGCGCGCCGTCACTGCGCCGTCGGCCCTCCTCGATGAGGACCCAGGTGGCGAGGGTCGTCAACGAGGCGCCGCCGATCATCTGGATGTGGGTGGGGCTCCACAGCGTGACGTCCTGGCCGAACGTGGCGTGCCACATGTCGTCGAGCGGGAAGCCGGCGAGGGAGACGCTTCCGCAGAGCAGTACGAGGACAGCCCCCAGCGAGCACTGCAGGCCGCCCGGCAGCGTGACCGCGGCACCACCGTCGGTGTTCCGGTCGAGGGCGATCGCGAGCACGCCGGCCAGCGCGAGGCCGCACAGCCCGATGAGGATGGGCCAGTGCGCGGGGGTGCCGAACGGGGAGTTGTCGCGGCCGTTGTCGATGTGCACCGCGACGTCCCAGTAGAAGCCGAAGCCAGCGGTGAGCAGCGACAGCGAGCTGACGATGGCGGGGATCGAGGCCCAGGCCGGCAGCCCGGACTCGGCCTGCGCCCAGGTCGTGACGCGGTCGAGCAGGGGCAGCTTCCCACGGCGGTACTGCACGCAGAGGGCGAGGATCACGACCGCGAGGACGATCAGCGCTGCGGTCACGGGGAGGACCTGCGCGAGGTCGACCCCCCGTGCCGGCTTGACCTGGCTTGCCATATGAACTCCTACGCCGTTGAACGTGACATTCACTGTTGTCACAGTAACCGAGGTACAGTCAGGACTGTCAAGAGGGAGGCCCGGTGGAGTACCGCATCGACGACCTGGCGCGAGCCGCGGGCACCACGGTCCGCAACGTGCGCGTCTACCAGGACCGCGGGCTGCTTCCGCCCCCGCGACGCGAGGGGCGGACAGGGGTGTACGGCGAGCCTCATCTGGCGCGCCTTCGACTCATCGGCCAGCTGCTCGAACGGGGCTACACCTTCGCGCACATCGGTGAGTTCCTGGAGGCCTGGCAGCGCGGACGCAACCTCACCGACCTGCTCGGCCTGGAGCAGGTCCTGACGACGCCGTGGTCGGACGAGGTCGATGACTACGTGACCGCCGAGCAGCTCCTGGAGATGTTCGGTGAGATCGGTGAAGCCGACCTGCAGACCTCCTTGGAGCAGGAGCTCATCGTCGCTGACGGCGACCGCTTCCGCGTCCCGTCCCCCCGGCTGCTCCATGCCGGCTCTGAGCTCGTGAAGGCCGGGATCCCGCTGTCGGTCGTGCTCGGGCTCTCGGCGTCGCTGCGCGCCGACATGGAGGCGTCCGCGCGGCGTCTCGTGGGGGCGGTTGCCGAGCACGCCGTCCTGCCGTTGACCAGCTCGTTCGACGCCTCGCTCGAGGAGGTGGGTGCGCTCATCAACCGGCTGAAGCCGCTCGCGCAGCTCGCGGTCGACGCGCACCTCGCGATGGCCATGGAGCGGCAGGTCCGCGAGACCGTGGAGGCTCACATGCAGGCGCAGTCGGCGGCGGAGGGGTCTGCAGCTTCCTAGTCGGGTAAGCAGAACGTGGCGTCGGCGATAGGTCGGAAACGTCCCGCGAGGTCCCGCATGTCCCCCGTCCGTCACCCGGTCGTGAGGGGCGGTGTGGCCGAAGGGGCCCTACCTTTCGCCGTACCCGGGGGCTTCGCGCCTGCGCCCTGACCCGCTCCTGGCAACAGTCTGAGAGTCCGACCGTGGCATCCCAGCCCCCCGAACGCGCGGCCGTCCTGGCTGCTTACGCCGCCCTCCCCGACAGTCATCGCGCGGTCCTCGACCTCTCGCGCGCGGGGCACACCTTCGACGCCATCGCCCGCAGCGCGGGGGTTCCCGTGGCCCTGGTGCGACGCTGGGCGCTGCACGCCACCTGCGCCCTGAGCCAGGCCCGGCTCGCTGCCGCCCAGAGCGAGCTCCCAGCGGGTACGTAGGGGCAGTGAGCAGGGTCACGGCCTGGGTGCTAGCAGGGTGCTTGCAACTGTTAGCACTCGGGACTAGTGTTCGTCCTGTCAGCAGATCCACTGCTCACGGGAAGGAACCCCGATGCCGACGATTGAGATCACGTCCAAGGTCGGAGACTTCATCCGCGAGCAGCGCGAGACGGCGAAGATCTCGTTGCGCGAGCTCGCCAAGTCGGCCGGTGTCAGCAACCCCTACCTCAGCCAGATCGAGCGGGGCCTGCGCAAGCCGAGTGCCGAGATCCTGCAGCAGATCGCCAAGGGGCTGCGCATCTCTGCCGAGGCCCTCTACATCCAGGCGGGCATCCTCGATCAGCGCGAGGCCAGTGCTGTCGTCGACGCCGTCCTCGGAGACGAGACCCTGACCGAGCGTCAGCGCCAGGTGCTGCTCGAGATCTACGACAGCTTCCGCAAGGACAACGCGTCCGCGGCCACGACGGCGCCCGAGGCGCCCGCAGCTCCCACGCCGGTGGCGAAGAAGGCACCCGCGAAGGCAGCGAAGAAGCCCACAAGCTCAGCCTGATCCACGTCCGTCCCACTCCCCTCAGATGCCTTTGGAGGCACCCGCAATGAGCACCCTCACCGACAAGCTCCCCAAGCTCCCCGAGATCAAGCTCCCCGAGATCAAGGGCCTGGACCTCGACGAGGCCCGCAAGCCCGTCCACGCCGCCGTGGGCGTCGTCGACCTCTACGTCGAGCAGGTCAAGGACCTCCCCGCGCAGGCCAAGAAGGTCCAGGCCGAGCTGACCGCCAAGTTCGAGGCCGCCAAGGTCGAGCGCACCGCACAGGTCAAGGCCTTCCCGGCCGACGCCAAGAAGCTCCAGGTCGAGCTGACCGAGAAGGTCTCCAAGGCCCAGGCCGACGTCACCGCGTACTACGCCAAGCTGGCCGTCCGCGGCGAGAAGCTCATCGGCCAGATCCGTCGCCAGCCGGCGACCGAGGCTGCCATCGCCGAGGGCAAGGCCGCCGTCAAGAAGGCCGAGGCCGCCACGACCTCCGCCAAGAAGAGCGTCAAGTCGACCGAGAAGGCCGTCGAGGGCGCTGCCACCAAGATCGGCTAGTCGTACTTCTCCTCACCGAGACCCCCGCGTCCGCTGCCGCATGGCAGGCGCGGGGGTCTCGGCGTTTCCTGGCACACTCGAGGACATGCGCACCGGTCTGCAGGGCTACGAGCTCATCCAGGTGCAGCACGGCAACCCGCTCCTGGTCCTGATCGGCGTCGGCCTGGTCGTGCTCAAGGTCTGGGCGCTGGTCGACTGCGCGACGCGTCCGGGGCCGGCGTTCCTGGCGCACGGCAAGCTCTCCAAGCAGATCTGGCTGGCAATCCTGGTCGTCACGGTTCTCGCCGGGCTGCACTTCTCCGTCCTGTCGGTCCTCGGACTCGCCGGGACCATCGCCGCGATCGTCTACCTGGTCGACGTGCGGCCCGCCCTCGCCGGCACTGCCAGCCCCTGGTGATCACGGGCGCCGGCGTACCCGTCACCGTCGTCGCCCACGGACTCGGCGGCTCCATCGCCGAGACCCGGCCGCTGCTGTCCGGTGTGCCGGGCACGAAGGTGTACTACGAGGCGCGGGGCCACGGCTCGGCGCGCCGTCCTGTCGCCCCCGGGTACGGGGAGCTCGCCGACGACCTCCTGCAGGTCGCGGACTGCCACGGCGCCACCCAGGCCTTGGGCGTCTCGCTGGGGGCGCACACGATCCTGAGGGTGCTCGCGGGTCGTCCCGCCCGCTTCGACCGGGCGGTGCTGCTGCTGCCCGCGTCCGTGGACGTTGGTCGCGACCCGCACGCGGTCGAGCGGTTGACGGTCATGCGCGCCGCCCTGGAGTCGCAGGACCTGGACGCGATGGTCGCGCTCGTCCGCACCGAGCTCCCCGCAGGGATCGACGCTGAGCCCTACGCCGCGGCGCGGGCGGCCTACCTGCTCTCCTCGAGCGGACTAGCGCCGCTGCTCGACGCGCTGGCCGACGATCCCCCCGTACCGGACCGTGCGGTTCTCGCGGCGGTGCGCAGCGACGTCCTGGTACTCGCCCAGGAAGGCGACCCGCTGCACCCGGTCGCAGCGGCCGAGCAGCTGGCCGGCTTGATCCCCGGCGCCCGGCTCGAGGTCCTGCCCGCCGGCATGGTCTTCCGCCACCGCGCCCGGCTCCGCGAGCTGATCGTCACCCACCTGTCGTCGACAGCGTCGTCCTAGCTCGCCCAGTGATGTCCGGTTTTGGACATCACTCGGGCGGGTGAAGCAGCAGAACGGCCGTCACCAGGTCGGTCTGGACTCGTTGCTTGGGGTGTCGCCGCAACACCCACCCAGAAGGGCACCTCCTCCCATGACGCACATCGCCACCGTCACCACTGAGCTCGAGCTTCGCCTGGTCGTTCCCGGCGGGCCCTCGCTCCCC
>JAODNB010000065.1 GCA_025464795.1 Frankiales bacterium | reverse complement strand
CCGAGGTGGGCGCCGAGGCCCGGTTGACCGGAACCGCTGCGAGCCGCGTGACGGCGCCGTCCTTGGCCGACGCCGTCGTCGCGACGAGGACGCCGGAGGACCAGTCGGTGCTGTGCCAGGACAGCTGGGCTGACCACGGAGCAGCCGAGCCTGCGGGGGCGCTCGTCTGACCGAGGGGGGCGCCTTGCTGGCTGACGAGCCGGAGCAGAACGCTCTCGTCGACACCCTGGTCGAGCGTGCCGGTGACCGTCGTCGGGCTGGTGATCGCCTCGCCGTCCTTCGGGGCGGTGATGTCCATGCCTGCGGCGGTCACACCGACGAGGTGGTAGACGATCCCGCCGTCGGCGAAGGAGCGGGACAGGACGGCGTTGCCCACGTGCTTGCCCGCAACAGCGATGCCGACGACGTCGCAGGACTCGCAGGTGTGGTTCTCAGGAGCACCCTGGACGCCGACCTGGACGAGCCAGCGGCGAACGACCTCGTCCTTGTTCGAGGAGAAGAAGTCGAACAGGGCCTGACCGGCGTACGGGGTCGCCGGGCCCGGGGTGGACGACGTCTCGGCCGAGGGCGTCGCGGAGGGACCGAGCGGGGCGACCACCAGCTTGTCCGCACCGCCCCCACCGTTGAGGAAGAGCGCGGCTGCGATGCCGAGGGCCAGCGCCCCGGTCGCGGGGAGGGCGAACACGCGCAGCCGTCGCTTGCGGGCGATCCGCTGCCGGATGAGGGAGAGCCCGTCACCTGCTGGTACGACGGCGTCGGCCGCGGTCCTCAGCAGCACCCGCAGGTCGTCTTCGGCGGTCATCGGGTCATCTCCAGGAGCGGGCGCAGGGCGGTGAGGCCTCGCGAGGTGTGGCTCTTCACGGAGCCGGTGCTGCAGCCCATCGCCGCAGCCGTCTGGGCCTCGGTCAGGTCGGCGTAGTAGCGCAGGACGACGGCTTCGCGCTGGCGGCGAGGGAGCTCGCGGAGGGCGGTCAGCACGGCGTCGCGCTGAACGGTCTCGAGGGCAGTGCTCTCGGCGCTCGCCATGTCAGGCAACGGTCCCGCGCGGTGCCTGTCGGCGACCTGCCGCCGGCGCAACCGGGACCGGCTCAGGTTGACGACCGCGGTCCGCAGGTAGGCCTCGGCCTTGTCGAGCTCGCGGACGCCCCGCCAGGACCCGTGCACCTTCACGTAGGCGTCCTGGACGATCTCCTCGGCGTTGTCGCGGTCGCTCGTCAAGAACGCCGCCAGCCGCACGAGCGAGCGGTAGTGGGACGTGTAGAGGGCTGTGAGGAGCTCGTCCGCGGAGGCCTGCTGCGCCATCCGGTCGCCCCTCTCCCGCACTGCCGTTGCACTCATGCCCGTCCAGACGCGCAGCTCTTCGGGAAGGTTGTCACGCGTAGGCTCCGGGCATGTCCCGAGCCCGACTCAGCTCCCTGGCCGCCGCGGCGGCGCTGGTGGTGCTGCCGCTGCTCGCCCTCACACCCGCTTCGGCCGCCGACCCCTCGGCCACGCCCGCACCGGCACCGACCCTGCTGCCGACGATCGTGCCGTCACCGACGCAGCAGCCCACTCCGAGCCCGACGCCGCCGCGCGTCAGGACCGCGACGCCCACCCTTGCTCCCTCGAGGACGCACCGCCCCGTCTCGACCTTCAGCCCGCGGCCGCTGGTGACGCGGGCTCCGGTCGTCACGACAGCAGCTCCCCAGCAGTTCCCCTCGCTGGAGCCCACGTTCACCCCGACGCCGGTCGTGACGAAGGTGGTCCCCGCCAAACCTGCTGCCAGCACCACGGACGACGCCAGCTCGAAGCTCGTCAAGCTGGCCGTCATCGTCGTGTCGGGAGCCCTGCTGCTCGGGGCGGGCGGCGCGACCGGCCTCTACCTGACAAGGCACAAGCATGAGCACTGACTGCCTGTTCTGCGCCATCGTCGCCGGTCGGGTGCCCTCCACGAAGGTGCTGGAGACCGACCGCGCCTACGCGTTCCGCGACATCAACCCGTGGGCTCCGACGCACGTCCTGGTCGTCCCCAAGGACCACTACGAGGACCTCGCGGCGCTCGCCGCGGCCGACCCCACCTACCTGGGTGAGGTGTTCGGGGCAGCCGCCCAGGTGGCCGAGCAGGAGAACCTCACCGGGGGGCACCGCATCATCGCCAACACCGGCGACGACAGTGGCCGGACGGTCTTCCACCTGCACGTCCACGTCCTCGGCGGGAAGAACCTGGGTGCGCTCGCCGGTTAGGGTTGTTGCCTGATGTCCGAGAGCCCGCAGCACGAACCCGTCACCACCAAGATCGTCGTGCCCGATTCCCAGGCGATGCTCGCTCTGCTGGGCAGCCGCGATGAGCTGCTCCAGGTCATCGAGCGGGTCCTCGTCAGCGACGTGCACGTCCGCGGCAACGAGATCACCATCACCGGCAGCGCGGCCGAGAACGCCCTTGCCACCCGCCTGTTCGACGCGCTGCTGGACCTCCTGAATCGCGGGCACGCGCTCTCGCCCGAGTCCGTCGAGAGCACCGTGGCGATGCTCAGCGGTGGGGCCTACGCGAAGCCTGCGGACGTCCTGACGCTCAACATCGTCAGCAACCGCGGCCGTACGATCCGTCCCAAGACGGCCAACCAGAAGCGGTACGTCGAGGCCATCGACGAGCACACGATCGTGTTCGGCATCGGCCCCGCCGGCACCGGTAAGACCTACCTGGCGATGGCCAAAGCCGTGCAGGCGCTCCAGGCCAAGCAGGTCAACCGCATCGTGCTGACCCGGCCGGCCGTCGAGGCGGGCGAGCGGCTGGGCTTCCTGCCGGGCACCCTCAACGACAAGATCGACCCCTACCTCCGGCCGTTGTACGACGCTCTGCACGAGATGCTCGACCCCGAGACGATCCCCAAGATGATGGCTGCGGGGATCATCGAGGTGGCACCGCTGGCGTACATGCGAGGCCGCACCCTCTCGGACGCCTTCATCATCTTGGACGAGGCGCAGAACACCACGCCCGAGCAGATGAAGATGTTCCTCACCCGGCTCGGCTTCGGCTCCAAGATGGTCGTCACCGGTGACGTCACCCAGGTGGACCTCCCGGGCGCGACCGTGAGCGGGTTGCGGCTCGCGCGGGAGATCCTGGAGGGCGTCGAGGACGTCCACTTCTCGACCCTCGACAGCACCGACGTGGTGCGCCACCGGCTCGTCGGCCGCATCGTCGACGCCTACGCGACCTACGACGCCGAGGTCGAGGCGACCCGCAACCCGATGCGGGGCGCGGGGCGGCGCGACGATCCCAAGCGGGGCGCCCGGTGACGTCCTACGACGCCGCCCTCGAAGCCAAGCTGGTCGAGGCTCAGGCGACCTGGCGCGCCCCCAGCGTCAGTGCCGCCGTCGTCCGCGAGGGCGAGCTCGTGTGGTCGAGCGCCGTGGGCACCGCGAAGGTCGGCGAGCTCGAGGCGACCCCCGACGTCGGCTACCGGATCGGCAGCATCAGCAAGACGTTCACGGCCGTCCTGATCCACCAGCTCCGGGACGAGGGCAGGCTCGACCTCGACGACACCCTGGGCACGCACCTCGGCCCCAATCGTCACAGTGGGCTGACCCTGCGCCGGTTGCTCAGCCACACGTCCGGGCTCCAGCGCGAGGCCGGCGACCAGTGGATCACGCTGTCGCAGCCCGATCTGCACGCGGAGCTCGAGGCGGCGGAAGCCGTGCTCCCCCCGCGCACCGCGCACCACTACAGCAACCTGGGCTATGCGCTGCTCGGTGCGGTCGTCGCGAAGGTGACCGGAGGCACGTGGGAGGCGGCCCTGCAGAGCAGGCTGCTGGACCCGCTCGGCCTGACGCGCACCTCGCTGGCGCCGACCGCGCCGCACGCGCAGGGCTACCTCGTCGACCCGTACGCCGATGCCGTCCGCGAGGAGCCGCACACCGACCTCGGCTCGACGTCCGCCGCCGGCCAGATCTGGTCGACCGCGACTGATCTCGCGCGCTGGGCAGCCTTCCTCGCCGATCCCGACCCGGCGGTCCTCAGCCCCGACACCCTGGACGCGATGCGTTCGCCGCTCGTCTTCCACGACCCGTACGGCTGGAACCTCGCCTGGGGCGGGGGGCTCATGCTGTGGCGCCGTGGTGAGCGGATCCACCACGGCCACGGCGGTGCGATGCCCGGCTTCCTGGCAGGCTGCTATGCCTTCCGGTCCGACCTCGAGCACGCCGGCGCGGTCGTGCTGACCAACACCGGCCGTGCCGCCGACGCCGAGGGCCTCGCCTCGGAGCTGCTCAACGCAGCCCTCGACGCCGACCCGCGACCGAAGCCGATGTGGGTGCCCGCCGAGGTGCCCGTCGACCTCGTCCCGCTACTCGGCGTCTGGTGGACCGAGGGCCAGGAGGTCCTGTTCGAGTTCCGCGGCGGGGAGCTGACCGCGACCGTCCGCGGCGGCCCTGAGGCGCGTCGCACGAAGTTCGTCGCCACCGGCACGGACGCCTGGTTGGCCGTGGCCGGCCGCGAGCGGGGGGAGCGCCTCAAGGTGCTCCGGGACGACCAGGGGAAGGTGGTCCGGCTGCACTTCGCCCACTACGCCTTCACCCGGGAGCCGCTCACGTTCACCGAGATGGCGCAGTCGTGAGCATCGAGGTCGCCAACGAGTCGAGCCACACCGTCGACGAGGAGGCGCTGGTCAAGGTCGCGCGTCACGTGCTCGATGCGATGGGGGTCTCACCGCTGGCCGAGCTGTCGCTGCTGCTCGTCGACGTCGAGCACATGACGGAGCTGCACGTCCGCTGGATGGACCTCCCGGGGCCGACCGATGTCATGGCCTTCCCGATGGACGAGCTCGACCTGCGCGGTTCGCGCGGCGCCGGGCACGCCCATGAGGACAAGCCCGACGAGCACGGCCCGGCGATGCTCGGCGACGTCGTGCTGTGCCCGCCGGTCGCCGAGGAGCAGGCTCGCGAGGCCGGCCACGCCCTCGAGGACGAGCTCGAGCTGCTCACGGCGCACGGGGTGCTGCACCTGCTCGGCTTCGACCACGAGGAGCCCGAGGAGCACGCTGAGATGTTCGGCCTGCAGGGGACGCTCCTCGAGTCCTGGAAGGCGTCCCGAGGCAGGTGAGCCCTGCATCGCACGTGCTGGTGATCGGCGTGGCCGTGGCGTTCGTGCTGCTCGCCGCCGTCCTCGCCTGTGCCGAGGTGGCCCTCTCGCGGATGTCGCGGGTCGCCGCCGACGAGCTGGTGCAGGACGGGCGCTCCGGCGCGAAGCGGCTCCAGAAGCTCCTGGCCGAGGGCCCGCGCTCGCTCAACCTGCTGCTCCTGCTGCGCCTGGTCTGCGAGGTCGCCGCCGTGGGCATCGCGACCTCGTACGCCCTCGACCGTGAGGACAGCACCTGGTCCGTGGTCGCGGCCGTTGCTGTGATGACGGTCGTCAGCTACGTCTTCATCGGGGTCGCGCCGCGCACCATCGGCCGTCAGCAGTCCGAGAGGGTCGCACTGCTCAGCGCCGGCCCGGTGACGGCGCTGACACGAGTCTTCGGACCGCTCCCGTCGCTGCTGATCCTGATCGGGAACGCCCTCACGCCCGGCAAGGGGTTCCGCGAGGGCCCGTTCGCCTCCGAGGCCGAGCTGCGGGACCTCGTCGAGCGGGCGCAGCAGCGCGGCGTCGTCGAGCAGTCCGAGCGCGACATGATCGAGTCGGTCTTCGAGCTCGGCGACACGATCGTGCGCGAGGTGATGGTGCCCCGCACCGACATCGTCGTCATCGAGAGGGGCAAGACCGTCAAGCAAGGGCTGAACCTCCTGCTGCGCAGCGGATTCAGCCGCATCCCGGTCGTCGGTGAGAACACCGACGACGTCGTCGGGGTGGCCTACCTCCGCGACCTCGTGAAGAAGGAGCGCTCTGAGGGTGGGGCCAACGTCAAGGTCGAGGAGGCCATGCGCAAGGCGGTGTTCGTGCCCGAGAGCAAGCCGGTCGACGAGCTCCTCCGGGAGATGCAGACCGAGCTGGGTCACATCGCGATCGTCGTGGACGAGTACGGCGGCACTGCAGGTCTGGTGACCCTCGAGGACATCGTCGAGGAGGTCGTCGGGGAGATCACCGACGAGTACGACCGAGAAGCCCCAGCAGTCGAGACCCTCAACGACGGCAGCTGCCGCATCACCGCGAGGCTGCCCGTCGAGGACCTCGAGGAGCTGTACGACGTCGAGCTGCCCCACGACGACGTCGAGACGGTCGGTGGCCTGATGGCCTCGCTGCTCGGCCGCGTCCCCATCCCGGGGGCGACCGTCGAGGTCCAGGGCCTGGTCCTGGTCGCCGAGTCCGCCAAGGGCCGCCGCAACCAGATCGGGACCGTCCTGGTCCGCCGTGCAGAGGAAAGCTGAGAGTGGACCCATCGATGGATCCTGAAGACGCCAAGATCGTGACCCTCGCCCGTGGCGCCCGACTGCGGGCGCACGTGCCGCACACCGGGGTCGCCGAAGGAGCCGCTGTCCGGGACGCCGACGGTCGTACCTACGCTGCAGCGACGGTGGAGAACGCCGACCCCGGCCTCACGACGTCCGCCCTGCGGGCGGCCCTCGCCGCAGCTGCCTCCAGCGGGGCGCGGGAGTTCGAGGCGGCTGCGCTGGTCACGGAGGCGCTCGTGTCCGATGCCGACCTGGCCGTGCTGCGGGAGTTCGGTGTCGGCACACCGCTGCTGGTGGCGGGACCGGACGGCGAGCTGCGCGAGACCCGCCACAGCTGACCTTCCCGTACGGCGTGGCGACGGATCATCGCTACGTGCTACGGGAAGAGGTCTGAGCACCTGACAGACTGCTGGGCATGACCTTCCGCTCGGGCTTCGCCTGCTTCGTCGGCCGGCCCAACGCGGGCAAGTCGACCCTCACCAACGCCCTCATCGGGCAGAAGATCGCGATCACCTCGTCGCGGCCCCAGACGACCCGTCACGCCATCCGCGGGATCGTGCACCGCGCCGACGCCCAGCTGGTCGTGGTGGACACCCCGGGGCTGCACAAGCCGCGCACCCTGCTCGGGCAGCGCCTCAACGACCTCGTCCGGGAGACCTACGCCGGCGTGGACGTGATCTGCTTCTGCGTCACGGCCGACGACAAGATCGGTCCTGGGGACAAGTTCATCGCCGCTGAGCTCGCGCAGGTGTCGACGCCGGTCATCGCCGTGGTGACCAAGACCGATCTGGTGAGCAGGGACCGGGTGGGGGAGCAGCTGCTCGCTGTCTCGGCCCTGGCGGACTGGGCAGATGTGGTCCCCACGAGCGCGGTCGACGGCTTCCAGGTCGGGTTGCTCGCCGACCTGCTCGTCGGCCGGCTGCCGGAGGGTCCGGCGCTCTACCCGGACGGTGAGCTGACGGACGAGCCGGAGCAGGTGCTCGCCGCGGAGTTCATCCGCGAGGCCGCTCTGGAGGGCGTGCGCGACGAGCTGCCCCACTCGATCGCCGTCACGATCGAGGAGATGATGCCCCGCGGGGACCGACCTGCCGACAAGCCGCTGCTCGACGTCTACGCGCTCATCCACGTGGAGCGCGACTCCCAGAAGGCGATCATCCTCGGCAAGGGCGGGACCCGGCTGCGTGACGTGGGCATCACGGCCCGCAAGCAGATGGAGACGCTGCTGGGCACACCGGTCTACCTCGACCTGCGGGTGACGGTCGCCAAGGACTGGCAGCGTGACCCCAAGCAGCTCAAGAAGCTGGGCTTCTAGAGGCTCTTCGGGCGCTGGCAGACCCACCCGAACAGGGCGCTGGCGGCGTTCGGCCGATCGGTCCGGCGTGACGTCGGCGCGACCACGGTGTTGG